>JBCCRZ010000364.1:0-6411 GCA_039200855.1 Cyanobacteria bacterium P01_D01_bin.44
AGACTAGCCTCGACACCTTTGATATTTTTCCTGCCGAGGTAAATCATGAACGGCCGCCCTGGTTCAAGGTCGATTTCTTTGTCAAATAGAGCTATGGCGAAATTTTTAGTCTTGATTGATAAAGCAGGACGACTGACCAACATTTCCAACAATCTACATGCCAGTTTTTCAAAATCTGTCGGGGCCTTTGAGGTCATCTGCTATGTGGTAGCAACTCTGGTTGCGATCAAATTTGGTAATCTGATTTGCGACGAATCGGAAACTCTTACAGAGCCAGAGATGCCAAGCAGACCTACTCTGAACCTCACCACAATCAAGCTCTATAAACTACACCAAAAACCCGTCGCCCATATCAGCGATATTCCTTTCGCTGTCCCCACGTCTATCAAGTGCTATACGCTGCGGGGGCGGTGGGTGGTTAGGTTGGAGGCTTTAGCGGAGGTTGCGACTGTGATTGCTTGAAGTTCTTTAGGTGGTGTGGTGATATTCAATACGATTGCATTCGAGTTGTTGCAGGATGTTTGCAGGGTTGTTGCAAAAATAGTTTTTGCCTTTATTCATAGCACTATACGCTTTGTTGCTAATGACGTTTAAGGTATTGCACAATTCCCGAAACCCATGTCTCAGGGGTATTCCCTATTGCTGAAAAGAGATTTTTGACTTTATACTCACAGCAATCGAACAGTTTTGTTGAACAGAATCAAATCGAGCTGGCGGCTGGGTATGCAGTCGCCGGGTGGTTTTTGCATGAATGCAAGGAGGAAAGTATGAAACGACTAAAACGATCAAGACAGGCAAAGCGACGCAAACGGATTGGGGTGTTTGTGAGTGGGGGATTGACATTGCTCAGCATTGGGCTGGGCATGGGCTTTCGCTACCAGGCGGAGGCAGCCGCCAGCAAGGATCTATGTCAGGAAGTGGTGGCCACGAAGGCGGTGCTGTCGCGATCTCAGCTGGGCCAATTGCTGACGGTGCCAGAACGGGCCGAACGACGGGCAGTGAAGGCAATTGTGCAGGAGCCGTATTGCACGATGGCGGGAATCGAGGTGCGTTCTGGGGTCAAGGCAGAGCGAGAGGCGTATCCCCTGGCGTTTGATCCGAATACGTGGTTAGTGCTGCTTTATGAGGGGGAGGAGTACGCGGGGTATGGGTTTAGTTTTCAGCAGTAAGTGGGAGATCGACAACAGCGGAGAAGATGGAATGGGTTTAAGGCGATGGGCGAAGGGGGCAAGGCGAAGGGGGGTAAAGGCGTGGGTTTTGTTGATGGGGGGTGTAGTGTTGTCAGTTCTGGTGGGATGTCAGCGGGGGCCGGTGGCTGAGCGGAAGGTGCAGATTGATCAGGATTGGGTGTTGCAGGCGGGGGGCGAGGTGGCGGGGTATGAGATCAGCAGTGGTTTGGGGGATATCACGCTGGAGCTGGGTGGGGATGGGGTGCGGATGCCGTTTGATGGGGAGGTGCAACTGGCGGCGGGGGGCTGTGTGATGCTGTCGAGCCCGGAGGTGCCTGCTTATTTGTTTCGGCTGTGTGGGATGCAAAGGCCGAAGTTGGGGGCGCGGGCGCAACATCAAACCATTGGCCATGCCCAGCGACTGGTCTTTGCAACGCTGCGAAAACAGCTGAGTGGCACCTGGGCGATGGTGGAGCCTTCGACGAGTTTGATTGAGCAGTTATTGGGGGAATAAGTGATGAAACGAGGGTGGAGCGTGGCAGCGGGGTTGGTGGTGATGCTGTTTGGGGCAGTTGAAACGGCCCAGGCTGAGGATATTGCCCTGAGTTTTGAAGCGCCGCCGGTTGTTTCGGCGGTGACTGACCCGAAATCAGAGGGGGTGGCGCTGAGTTTTGAGCCGGAGCCAGTTGCGATTCTTCCTTGGAGGGGCTTCGCTAATGCTACGACAGCGGCATCGTCAAAGCAGGAACCGACTGCCCCTCAACTCTCCTTGGATGAGTTGTTTGCTGGGGGAGCTGATTCGCTGGTGGCCAAAGCGGTGGGCAGTGCTGAGGGGACTCGGACCCCCGACGGAGATTACACAGCGGCCTACTATGGTCACGTTGATCCAGGCAACGGGAAGTGGAACCAGGGCAGTTTCTCGTATCAACATGGGGCCAGCTCACCAGCGGCGGCGGATGGGAAACAACTCAGGCGACTGAAGGCCCAGGCGGCTGAACTGCGACGGCAGGCTAGAGACAAGCAGCTCAAGCTATCTTTGTTGGAAGAACTCAACGGCATTGACCTGGCCAATCAGGCCCCGCTGGCCGCCCTGGATCGGGGCTATATCGACTGGTTGCACCAGGCGCGGCAGTTGCCGATAGGGGAGGCTGAGCGGGTGGTGTGGGCTAGGACGCGGGCGTTTATTGACCCGGACAGTGGGCGTTGGAATGCACCTGGGTTGGGGAATACACTGGAATCGATTACGGGGGATCAATTGCGGCGGCAGAAGGCGGTGACATTGGCGATGGAGCAGCACCTGAGGGAATAATAGGGGTTGAGGGGGACGATACGCGCCTATTCAGGCCTGTAGTGAGTGGTTGTGCCGAATGATGCCGATTCAAGTGGGATGGGGTGACATCTATAACCGCGAAGTGAGTTAATCGCCTTGGTGTAGTTATCTGCCTTAAAAACGACTGACTCAACTAGGCCCAAAACAACAGAAGCTGCGATTTGGGGCAATTTAGTATAAATATACCCCACATTCCGCCCTTTGAATTGTCACATTCAGAATAATGGCAGATGATAAGATTCAAAGTCGCGCAGAGAGCAGTCTTATTCAAAGTAACCTAGTCGTCCAAAACCTAGACCACCTAGGCATCGTAGCGGGTATTGTCGATGAGCTGGGTGTGGTTGAGATCGTCAATGAGCATCTCGGTGAGGATGCTCGCGAGGTCATCAGTGCAGGGATCGCCGTTAAAGCAATGCTTCTGAATGGGTTGGGGTTTGCCAGCGCCCCGTTGTACCTATTTGAGCAATTTTTCCAGGGCAAACCCACGGAACATCTGCTCGGAGCAGGTGTGCTGCCAGAGCATTTGAATGATGACCGTTTAGGGCGTGTCCTGGATGGGCTGTACTTGGCCGACATCACGACGGTGTTCTTGGCGATCTGCCTGTCAGCCGTGCAGCGATATGAGCTGAGATGTGAGCGTGCGCATTTGGATGCGACCTCAATGAGTGTCTCAGGAGCCTACCTGAAGTCAGGCGGGCCTCCCCTAGTCGCTGCGACGGTTCCGATTGAAATTTGCCATGGGTATTCCCGCGACCATCGCCCCGACTTGAAGCAGTTTGTGATGAATCTGGTGTGTTGGGGAGATGGTGATATTCCCGCCTTCATCGAACTGGCCGATGGGAATCAATCCGATAAAGCCCGGTTTGCGGGAATCATTGAGCAATTCCAGCAACAGTGGGATTTTGAAGGAGTGTATGTGGCGGATGCGGCTCTCTATAGTGCCAATAACTTGGAGCAGTTGGGGACACTGCGATGGATATCAAGAGTGCCGATGACCCTCACCCAAGCCCATGAGGTGATCGATCTCATCGACGAGAGTGCCTTTCGACCTAGTGTACTTGACGGTTATCGCATCGCTGAAGTGTGCTGCACCTATAGTGGTGTCCATCAACGATGGATAGTGGTCGAATCTACTCAACGTCAGGCTGCTGACTTGAAGCAGTTGGAAAAGCGCTTAGCCAAAGCCACCCAGCGCATCCAAACCCAACTAGACAAACTCAGCCGTCAAGCCTTTGCCTGTGCTGCCGATGCCCAGCAAGCGGTAGAGCAGTTTGAGAAGACCTTAAAACAGCATCTCATCACCCAGATGACGATTGTTGAGCGCCCTCACTACGACCAACCGGGGCGACCCGCTAAAAACGCGACCCCGGATTCTCTTAGCTATCATATCCAGGCGACCTTAGACTTGGAGCCCGAAACGGTGACCCGGCTTAAGCGCAGAGCCGGACGCTTTATTTTGGCCACCAACGTGCTGGACTTCCCTGAGTTTGTGCCCAAAGAACCAGAGCGGCACCCTATTGATATAGAGGGCGAATCCATCGGACTCACCCCTGATGAGGTGCTCACTGAATACAAGGCGCAACAAGGCACCGAGCGGGGGTTTCGCTTCTTGAAAGACCCCTTATTTTTTACCTCTAGCGTTTTTCTCAAATCTCCTGAGCGGATCATGGCCCTGAGCATGATCATGGGGCTGTGTTTACTGGTATATAACCTCGGCCAACGTCAACTCCGACTCGCTTTACAAGCCGCTAATGAGACGATTCCGAATCAATTAGGAAAACTCACCCAAACCCCCACCCTGCGATGGGTATTTCAATCCTTCATGGCTATTCATTTAGTCAGTATCAACGCCCAGCAACAGGTGGTTAACCTCAACGACACCCATCGAAAAATCCTGCGATTTCTCGGGTCTGCTTCTCAGGAATACTACTTGTTGAGTTGAGGGTTAGCTTTATTGTCAATGTGACACTTGTAAAGTGCGGAATGTCGGGTGACCATACCCTACATAGCCTGTGCCGTCTCCAGTGCCAGCATCGACAGCAGGGCATAGAGAGGCTGAAGTGTCAGTCATTGAGTGTCGGTAGCCCGGTTGCTGGTGGCTGGGGCGATATGAGATCGCAATTGTGAATTCCGGATATTATGGGCCGAAGCCATTCTGGGAGGCATAGCTGCGGTGAAAAATGCGATTCTCCGATGGAGAGGCTGCCGCCAACACAACTGACACATTACTTGCTAGAAGCGACTGATTTGTATATTCGCCTGGGAATGGTGGCAGAGGCCCAGCGCCAGGGACTCGACCTAACTAAAAGCCGACTGCTGAGTTACAGCCCCTGGCCGGTCGTAACCCGGTACAGGACTGCCAGTGTGGCTGTATGGCAGCTTATTGAGCAGGGCACGATTAGCCTTCCGCTGGGAGACTCTTAAATAAGAGTAATGCCCTATGATGACTGGGTAGATTTTGTTTGGGTATTGCTCTTCGCCCTTTTGTAATGACCAGAACTGTTCAGCTAATTACCAGTGGTGGGCAGGTCTTAGAAGGGCAAATTGTGCTGATGGAGCAACGCCACTTCGAGGATGTCGAAGACATTTGGAAGCCGATTCTCAGGGCGGCTAATCAACCTGATGCTGGATGGATATGGGACTACAAGCTGAACCAGTCCCAACAACAAGAACGTTATGAAGCTTACTCTCTGGATGTGGATGGCCTGAGCCAGGGGCTCATTTTTATCGAGACCCAGTGGCATCGTTCTCAGCTACCCCAGCGGTGGCCGTTGGTATATGTCGAGGCGATTGCCTCAGCGCCGTGGAATCGATTACCTATTGAGCAACCGCCTTGGTTGCGCGGTATCGGGCGACGACTGTTGACCTTTGCTCGATTACGCAGTGTTGAGCTGGGTTATGGTGGCCGAGTGGGGTTACATTCACTCCCGAATGTGGAGGGGTTCTATCAGCGCTTGAATATGCCTGACTATGGCCCTGACCCAGAAAAAGATGGCTTGGTATACTTCGAGTACGGTTTGATTTAGCCATGAGTAACCCACATCAGGAAACCCAACCGATGAATGATCCAATGCTTGCTGAACGACTGGCCAAGGTGAATGCGTTACTGACTGCACCTTGTGATGATGCCTGGATTGCTGAGACAACTCGTATTGAAGGTGATGGCTGGATCGAAGCTGGTCCGAGGATGCAGCCCTATGTTGAGACTCTAAAATCGATGTCGCCCGAAGCCATTAGAACTATGCGGCGGCAGATGCGGATACAGTCGATTTTGATGCCGGAGCTATGCCAATGGTTGGAGTCCTGGGGTCTGGGTCTGAGCTTTGAGGCAGTTTACACCGAAGCGCGGCGAGTGGTGCGGCGGCACCTGAAGCAGCTCACGCCAGAGCAGGAGGCGTGGCTAGATGCCTTGGTGGTGGAGGATGATCAGTATTTGCCGATGGCAGAAAGGACGTTGCGATCTCAAGTAGTTGCCCTGTTCTCAACCCTGTTCACCGAAGCGGATTGGCAGTCGCTGGCAGACATAGCTGCTCAAGGTATGGCTCAAGGTGTATTGCAGGTGGCCCAGAAAAAGGAAACATCCTCGATTGCGGTTTGAGACGGATACCATTGTCCATTTGTCCATTGCGCTATGAATCGATCCCTTAGGAGAGGCTGACGCCAACGCACCTGCTGGCGGAAAATGCGATTCTCCGCAGGAGAGGCTGACGCCAACGCACCTGACTCACACGACTTGGAAGGTTATAGGAGTTTCAACTCAAGGACAATAAGGGAGTCGAGATTGGAATAGCCAGATGTATTGGCCGTTAGTCGGGATAGGTCCGACGATACAACGCTTTTTGGTTGGGTACCGAGAGGTATTCTGCCGAGATCGGGGATTTGAGCATGTCAGCCGGTATATCAGTGGATTGC
>JBCCRZ010000365.1:0-6407 GCA_039200855.1 Cyanobacteria bacterium P01_D01_bin.44
CATCGTCGGTGAACAGCAGGCCAAGCTCGAAGCTGCCCTGGCTCCATTTGAAGAAGAAACCGGGATTGACGTTATCTATGAAGGCACAGATGCCTTTGCTACGCTGCTGCCGGTGCGGGTTGAATCAGGCGATGCTCCAGACATCGCGATGTTTCCCCAACCTGGCTTGATGAATGACTTTGCGGCGGCAAATCAGCTAATCCCGGTCACGGAGTTTATGGATCAAGCCACGTTAGAAGCCGCCTATCCTGACACCTGGCTATCCTTGGGCACCATCGACAATAGCCTTTACGGTATCTGGTATCGGGCCTCGGTCAAGAGCCTGGTGTGGTATAGCCCCAGTGCCTTTGAGGAGCGTGGGTATGACATTCCTGAAACCTGGGATGAGTTAATGGCTCTGAGCGATCGCATTGTGGCTGACGGGGCTACCCCCTGGTGTTTGGGGTTAGAGAGCGGCGACGCCACTGGCTGGCCCGGTACCGACTGGGTCGAAGACATCATGCTCCGCACCGCTGGCCCAGAAGTTTACGATCAGTGGGTCACCCACGGCATTCCCTTTAATGATGAGCAAGTCAAAGCGGCGTTTGTAAAATTTGGCGAGGTGATTCTCAACCCTGACTATGTGGTCGGTGGCTCGGTTGGCTCGATCAGCACCCCCTTTGGCGACTCGCCCCAGGGCTTGTTTAACGAACCGCCCGATTGTTATTTGCATCGTCAGGCCAACTTTATCTCCACCTTCTTCCCTGAGGGAATCGTCCTTGGAGAAGATATCGACGTTTTCTTACTTCCCGGCATTAACGAAGACTTCGGTGTGCCAGTGCTCGTTGCAGGCGACGTTTTTGCCATGTTCAACGACACCCCCGAGTCGCGAGCGCTGATGGAATACCTGGCCACCCCCACCCCCCATGAAATCTGGGCAGAGGCCGGTGGGTTTCTATCTCCCCATCAAGAAGTCAGCCTGGACGTGTACCCTGACCCCGTGAGCAGAAAACAAGCCGAGTTTCTGACCCAGGCCGAGACCATTCGCTTTGATGGCTCCGACACGATGCCCGGTGCCGTTGGAACAGGCACCTTCTGGTCTGGCGTCGTGGATTATGTCGCTGGCTCGGAGGTGGATGAGGTGCTGGCTGATATTGAGGCGAGTTGGCCGGAGTAGTCCGAAAAGATAAAGGAGATGGGGAAGGTGGGGGAGATGGAGAAGGTCATGGGGATAGCTCTCAAGCCAGCCAGTGAGTCCCCGCGTCCCCGCGTCTCCGCGTCTTTCCCCTTCCCTATCTTCCCCATCTCCCTCACCTCTCCCACCCCCAGAGATCCCCTGAACTCCCCATCCGAAACTTGAAATCATGTCTGTCAACCTGATCCGCATCCTCAACGCTATCATCGCCATTGCCATCGGCTGTGGCGGGGTAATTGCCGCCTTCTATGGGCTCAACCTGCTGGTCGAGCGATTCCCAAAGCAGTGGAAAAAGCGACTACTGCCTTTGGTCTATGTGGGGCCAGCGGTCGCGTTCTTATTTGTCTATCTGATCCTGCCAACGGTGAGGACGGTATATCTCAGCTTCTTAGATAACCGTTCAGAGAATTTTGTCGGCCTAAAGAACTATCTCTTTGCCTTTACCAATGGCAATATGCTGATTGCCTTTCGCAACAACTTGCTGTGGCTCGTGCTGGTTACCGGCCTCAGCGTCAGTCTGGGTTTGATTATTGCCGTCCTGGTCGATCGGGTGAAGTATGAGGCAGTCGCCAAATCGCTTATCTTTCTGCCTATGGCGATTTCGTTCGTGGGGGCCAGTGTCATCTGGCGGTTTATCTATGCGTTTCGGCCAGGGGGGGCGAGTCAAATCGGGGTGCTCAATGCTATTGTGGTGGCCTTTGGAGGTGAGCCGGTAGGCTGGCTGGTGGATCGCTCCCTCAACAACTTTGCCTTGATTGCCATCATGATCTGGCTCTACACCGGATTTTGTATGGTGTTGCTGTCCTCAGCGGTCAAAGGCATTCCCAAAGATGTGATCGAGGCGGCGCGGATGGATGGAGCCAGCGAGCTGCAAATCTTTTGGCGGGTGATGATTCCGATGATCATGCCCACCATTACGGTGGTCACAACCACGATGGTGGTATTTGTGCTCAAAGTGTTTGACATTGTCTTTGTAATGACCGGCGGCAATTTGGATACCGACGTGATCGCCAGCCGCATGATTAAAGAGATGTTTAACTATCGCAACTTTGGGCGGGGCAGTGCGATCGCAGTCATCCTCTTACTCGCCGTTATCCCGGTCATGGTCACCAACATTAAGCGGTTTCGTCAGCAGGAGGTAGAGAGATGATCTTAGCCAACAAAAACAGCCAGACCAAAAAGCGGGCTCGGCCCAGGGAAAAATCGAAATTTGAGCAGGTGATGGCGAAAGCCCCCGTGCATATTTCGGTGGTTGCGATCGCATTCATCTGGACCCTACCCACCATCGGTTTGCTGATTAGCTCCTTTCGCAAACGCGACGACCTCCTCGCCAGCGGCTGGTGGACGGTGTTACTGCACCCGTTTAACCTCACCCAGTTCCACCTTGGCAACTATATCGACGTGGTCAATAGCCAGGGCATGGGCCAAGCGTTTCTCAATAGCCTGGTAATCTCGATTCCGGCGACGGTGATTCCGATTGCGATCGCCACCTTCGCCGCCTATGCTCTCGCCTGGATGGACTTTCCTGGGCGGCAAACATTGTTCATCACCATTGTCGGCTTGCTGGTGGTGCCCCTACAGATGACCCTGATTCCAGTACTGCGGGCCTATAACAACTTTGGCCTATCCGGCACCTTCGTCGCCGTGTGGCTGGCTCACACCGCCTATGGACTCCCCCTCGGCATTTATCTCTTGCGCAACTATATCGGCTCCCTACCCAGAGACCTGATCGAAGCCGCCGAAGTAGACGGCGCATCCCACCTCAAGATTTTCACAAAGCTGATTGTACCCCTATCGATGCCTGCTATCGCCTCCTTCTCCGTTTTCCAATTTCTCTGGGTGTGGAACGATCTGCTAGTCGCCCTGGTCTACCTCGGCGGCAACCAAAGCGTTGCCCCCGTCACTCTGGTACTCCGGAACCTTGTTGGTGATCGCGGTCAAGATTGGCACCTCCTTACCGCCGGAGCCTTTGTCTCCATGATCATCCCACTAATCGTCTTCTTCGCCCTTCAACGCTACTTTGTCCGCGGCTTGTTAGCCGGTTCTGTCAAAGGCTAAGGATTATTAGCCTTTTCCCAAGATGGGTTCGCTGATTTAGAGATGCAGTTTTTGTGTTTGAAAGATTTGGCAGCTTAACCCATCCTACAGTTCTACATCTTCCGTCCTCCGTCCTCCGCCCTCTATCCTTCTCGTCCCCACCTCCCATTCCCCCTTTACCCTTCCCCCTTTACCTACTACCCACACCCACCACCCATCACCCACCATCCAAACCCCATGGCCAGTATCACCTTCGAACAAGTCAACAAACAGTACGAAAATGGCTTTGTCGCCGTCAAAGACCTCAATCTAACCATCGGCGACAAAGAATTCCTTGTGTTGGTCGGCCCCTCCGGCTGCGGCAAAACCACCTCGCTGAGAATGTTAGCAGGCCTCGAAGACATCAGCAGCGGCAATCTCTTAATAGATGGACGCCGGGTCAATGACATGCCGCCAAAGGACCGAGACATTGCTATGGTGTTTCAGTCCTATGCGCTCTATCCCCACATGAGTGTTTTTGAGAATATGGCCTTTAGCCTCGACCTGCAAGGCGTCCCCAAAACAGAGACTAAACAGCGTGTCACCGCCGCTGCGGAACAACTCGGTATCGAGGCCCTGCTCAGCCGTAAACCCAAACAGCTTTCCGGTGGTCAGCGCCAGCGGGTTGCCGTGGGGCGTGCCATTGTCCGCAATCCCGCCGCCTTTTTGATGGATGAGCCCCTTTCAAACCTGGATGCTAAGCTACGTGTCCAGGCCCGCGCAGAACTCAATAAACTCCACAAAAAACTCGGCACCACCTTTGTCTACGTCACCCATGACCAGGTCGAAGCCATGACCATGGGTACCCGCATTGCCGTGATGAACAAAGGCATATTGCAACAGGTTGATATGCCCCAGACCGTTTATGAAAAACCCAATAACGTCTTCGTCGCAGGCTTTTTGGGCAGCCCCTCAATGAATTTCTCCGATGCGGTTTTACATCAGAGCGGCGACCAGCTGATGATCAAGACCGGCAGCCTAGCTATCCCAATCCCCCCCGAGCAGCACGCTCGCTATTCGGGATATGCAGATCGTCATGTTATCTTCGGCATTCGTCCCGAGAGCATTTATCACCCAGCCTATGCCCCTCCTGGTATTAACCCTTTCTCAGTCAAAGGTGAAGTCTCTGTAGTCGAGGCCATGGGCTACGAACTGATCGCCTATTTTACCTTGCCCAATGGTCAGGAACTCGTCGCCCGCTTCGATCCCCGCGCCCACCTGACCACAGGCGAAACCGTTGAGTTTGTCTTTGATCTCAGCCGCTTTCATCTATTTGATAAAGATAGCGAACAGGTCATTTGAAAATCGTAGTAATGAAGCAAACAATAGAATAAAACTTGTAAAATTTAGCAGGGCTGCATCTTAACCCTTCGCAACGAGTTGACTGAAAACTATCCCAATTTCTTAGATTAAATTGAAGCCAATATGAAAACTGATAATAGAAAAAGCGTTGCAGTCTGGCAACCCTTCTTTTTTGGAGGGGGTGCCGAAGCCGTTGCTCTATGGGTTTTAGAAGCCCTACGTCATGAGTATGATGTAACCCTTTATACCCTCTCTCAGGTTGATTTATCACGCCTGGATACGATGTATGCGACTCAGTTATCAGAGCAAGGGATTACGATTAAAGCGCTGCTGCCTGACCCATTAGGAAAATGGGCCTATCGCTTGATGGCGAATAATAAAATTGCCCGGATGGCCTTTATCTATTGGACGATTCGAGGCTTTAAGAAAGTGGCTCCGCAATATGATGTGGTCTTTTCTGCTTTCAATGGTTTAGATATGGGGCGTCCAGGTATCCAATATCTGCATTGGGTTCGTGTGGTAGAAGATAGTTATCAAGAAGCTAAACCATGGTTAAAAGTCTTGATGAAATGGGTTGACTTCTCCCACGAACGACTGTGTGAAAATTTGTCTATTGCGAATTCTCAATATACGGCTCAGCGAGTTCAGAAAGTCTACGGTATCAAAGCTGATATTGTGTTCCCGCCAGTTGTCACTGAAATCGATGCGCTGCCATGGGCAGAAAAAGAAGATGCCTTTTTGTGTAGTGGACGCATTGTGAGGCCCAAGCAAACCCATCGCGTGATTAATATTCTGAAAGCAGTGCGTGAAAAAGGGTTTGATATTAAATTGCACATCACTGGTGGTGGCGGTGGTGTCTATGCTCAGAGGTATATGCGTGAAATTCAAGACCTGGCCCAACAAAATTCAGACTGGATTTATCTTCACAAAGATCTGTCTTACAAAGACTACCTAAAGCTCTTAACTCGCTGCCGATATGGTATTCACTATAAACCAGAGCCCTTTGGAATCTCGGTTGCTGAAATGCTAAAAGCCGGTATGATTCCGTTCGTTAGAACAAAAGGTGGGCAAATGGAGATTGTAGGGCCTGATCATCACAATATTCTATTTGCCGATGAGAAAGAAGGTGTGGATAAAATTTTTGAAATTCTAAGTAATCAGTCTTTGCGAGAAGATGTATTGCGATCGCTAGAACCGAGAAAAGAGCTTTTTTCAACCGAACGATTTATTGACAATATTCGAAAAACCGTCGAGCAATACCTTGAGGTGTCAGCACAAGAAGACATGGCTGAGACTTCTGTTTCAGAAGTCTCGTAGCAAATCCGAATGTAGCATCTCTGATTCAAATAGAGAGGCTCAGCCAACGCACCCTCCCCCACGACACCGAGAACATTATCGTCGGCGACGTTCGCCATGAAGAAACGTTAATAGTCGAAGGCATTCGAGACGCCCAAACGCTTTTGTTAGCTGGGACAGACGATGTGCTCAATCTTGCCGTCATGACCCGGGCCCGGCTGCTCAATCCCCAGATTTGGGTGGTCAATCGGCTATTCAATACCCGCCTGGGGGATCGCCTCGACCATACCCTGAGCGATCATATTTCCATGAGCGTCTCTGCACTGGTGGCTCCCCTATTTGCGTTTGCCGTCCTGGGTAATCGCGCCATTGGTCAGCTCCATTCAGATGGCACATAGCCCAAAATAACGACTGTTTAATTTGAGGTGATGATGAGTCCCACCGGTCTGACTGCCCCCGCCTTTGCAGGGGCGGTTGCTTATCGATAACGGATTGATTGAACGTCTCAAATAGAACTTAGTCTATGAAGCGCTAATAAATAGATCCCTTCATCTATTTA
>JBCCRZ010000366.1:0-6393 GCA_039200855.1 Cyanobacteria bacterium P01_D01_bin.44
CTCTTGTTAGCGATTGCTCTAGATATGGCAATCGGGCGTAGTATTTATCACCCCCTGGTACATATTTATCGACTTACGAACTGGGGACTTTGCCAGCGATCAGCGATCACCTGCAACTACGACGAGCCTACTCAAGCACCCTTAGGACAAGCCGCTGTGGCTACCAGTCACCACGAGGCGACTCGTGTGGGTATCGAAATTCTAGAGCAAGGGGGCAATGCCATTGACGCGGCAACTGCGATCGCATATTCCCTAGCGGTCACGCATCCTTGTTGTGGCAACCTTGGCGGGGGCGGCTTCATGACCATTCGCCTGGCCGATGGCACAACCACCTTTATCAACTTCAGGGAGGTGGCTCCCCTAGCAGCCACACCGACACTCTACCAGAATGAGTCTGGGGAGGTCATTGAAGGACTTAGCACGGAGGGCTATTTGGCGGTGGCGCTGCCGGGGACCGTGGCCGGGATAGAATATGCCCGCGCTAAGTATGGCAGTGGTCAGCTATCACGATCTGAGCTGATTGAACCAGCTCGGAAGCTGGCAGCAGAAGGTTTTATTTTGAGTGAGTCAGGGGCACAACTGCTTAAACGCCATACCAAGAAATTTCGACAACACCCCAACGTGGCTGAAATTTTTCTGAACCAGGGTCAACCTTTTAGGGCTGGGGATCGCCTTGTTCAAACAGATTTAGCCCAAACACTCGCTCAAATAGCTGAGGGCGGCGAACAGGCATTTTATGAAGGAGCGATCGCACAAAGCATTGTGGACGCCAGCACAAAAAACGGTGGCATCTTATCCTTAGACGATTTCGCAGCCTATCAGGTGGAAGAATCCTCTCCCCTCTCCTGCAATTATCGCGGTTTCACCATCATCACAACTCCGCCGCCTGGGGGAGGCCCAGTCCTTTGCCAAATGCTGGGCACGATTGAAGGCTTTCCGATTGGCGATTTAGACTATCACTCTGGAGAGCATTTGCATTGGTTGTTAGCGTCAATGCTGTTTGCTTATCGCGATCGCAACTTCTATCTAGGTGATCCTAACTTCGTCGATGTTCCACTAGATCGATTATTATCAGAGGACTATTTAATTTCTCTGCAAAAACAAATCCCTGAATACAAAGCTCTATCACCCAAAAATCAATTTTCGGCACCTGACTCCGAAGGTGAGAATACAACCCATTTCTCTGTTGTTGACAGTGCAGGCAACGCTGTATCCGTGACGTATACCATCAACACTTTTTTCGGATCTGGGATTATTGCTGGAGATACTGGCTTCTTCTTAAACAATGAAATGGATGACTTTACCGCAAAGCCAGGTGCTGTCAACAGCTTCGGTTTAAAGCAAGGACTTGCTAACCAAATAGAACCTGGTAAGCGACCCCTCAGCTCCATGTCCCCAACCATCGTGCTAGACAAGAATCAGGACCTCTATCTGGTTACTGGCAGCCCAGGGGGTCCCACAATTCCAACCACAGTACTTCAAACTATTAGCAATCTAATCGACTTTAAAATGACCGCCAATGAAGCGGTTAATCAACCTCGATTTCACTACCAAGGTGCACCAAACATCGTACTGGTTGAACCCCTAGGGTTGAGCGGTAGCAGCTACATTAATTTGTGGGAACGGGGGTATCGAGTTAGCCCTTTCCTAAATTGGGGAGCCGCTATGTCAATCGGTGGGAGAACTGATTCACTTCAGCCCATCCGGGATGTGCGCCGTCTCCAAGGGGGAGCGGCTGCATGTCAAGAATCGTGTGTTGTTGACTGACCCTTTACCTTCTCAAGCCAGACTCTTGAACCCAAGAACACTGTGATAATTTGCGCTTCGTTTACGAAATACCTTGATGCTCATCAACATTTTCTCTAGTCAGGGAAGGATGAAGCGATCGCCCGTGTCTTAGTAAGTCTTGAGCCTTCTATCTTCTCGCGGCACTGGCTGCTTCCTCTCGGTTATACCGAACGATTTCTTGAATGGCGGACTCCAAATCTGAAAAAAGACTAGCCCTAGGCTGCTCTGGGGCATCAATGTCATATATCGTGGCATCCGTTAGAGAATTCGTCATGTCCAGCAACACTTACTCAGTGCTCGGATCATAGCCTTCAATCAATATATCCACGAGCATTCTCGTAACCTACCTTAAACACTAGGATGGGTATCGTCTAGAAAACAGGCACTGGCTCCAAAGTCTTCGTCGCCGACAGACACATACCCGCGCTGAGCGGCCTGCTCACATAGCAATTCAAAGCTGATGCTCTCTAAATCAAAATCCCAAAAATTCTGCAGGTCTGAAAATTTACCAAAGGTACCATATACCTCGTCGCCATGCCACCAGGTAATTTCCCACCAATCCGAATTCAGAGGATAGCCGGGGGGCTCATCAGCTGGGAGAGGCTGCTCGGCCAGCCATTTATCCAGACGGGCGCGGGCGGCGGCAACGACCTCCTCGGGCAAGGTCGCCAAGTTGCCAAAGATATCGTTTTCGGTCTGCCACTGGGCATAACTCAGGGCTGTTTCGTCAGCCGCAGAATATAGGCTTATCAGAGACAGCAGCAACAGCTCTGCCCTTAAACACTCTTGCTGCTCCGGTCGCGCCTTGGCCACGGTTGTCCTAATCTGCTCTAGCACTTTGCTCGAGGACTCCCCTGTTCGCAGGGCGCTCCAAAAGACCACCTTCACATCAACCGGTTTGCCATAATTGGGGTCCAGGTTTTTCCGGCGCTTGGCTTCGCCCATGGGTCTCCTCCTGATTGTCTTATCTCGTGAACGTCAACTCACGTTTATCAGCGACTCAAGCCGTAAAACTTCGTCAGGATCGTGTTCGGTTAGCAGTAGCCATGCTTGATCAATCAATGCTGGTGAGTGCCAATCCGAAAGATCGGCAAACTCATCTCGGTTCTGCACCTGACGCAACTCATTGACCACCATTCTTAGGGTGGCCGATGCCTCCTGAAGGCGTACAAGAGGGGGCGTAGTCTCTGTTTGCATAAGAGTGTTTTTACTATGGCAAGGCGAGGCTACGGAGTCAGAATCCTCCCGGTTCAGGTTGGTTTCAGCCGCCAGAAATGAGGCCCATTTCTGGTCGAGTGCCTGCCAAATGGCTTGTCGATCCCCGTCATCGCGGTTGGAGATTGCCCAGATTTTTACCTGCTCGCCGCGCCCACCTTCCTTGCGAGCAATCTTGGGTTTATAGGCCAGTTTGCGTAGCAGCTTATTGCAGATCTGAATGGTGCTCTGGGAGGGCGAAATCTGCAGCCGGAAGAGTCGGTACAAGAAAGCAGCATGGGCGATGGCCCACTGGGCGACGGCGATGGCTTCGGGGGTGTCTTGGCGGTACTCATCCAGGCGAGCCAGCTCAAGTAACCCGCTTTCTCTCAGGGCATGGACCTGGACACTCATATGTTTGACGCTGGGCAACCAGACAAACGGTTGGGCGAGCTGATGCGCCCAGCTTAACCGGTCAATCTGCTGGGCAATTTGTGGGTGTTGACTCATCCAGGCCAGTGTGTGGGCTCTGAGGGCGCTCCCTCCGCCCTTCATCACGATGTCTTTGACAAAATCTTTGTCGTCCGCTGGCAAGCCTGGGTAATCCTCCAATAACAATATTTTTTCGGCTTTGATGCGGTTTTCCCGCGTGGCTGAATTACTTTGAGCGATTTTCCGTGCCCAGGTGGGGGGCTGATCCGCTTCAGCCTCAGCAAAGGCTTGGGCAGTCTGGTCCTTCACGCGGTCAATTTCGGCTCGATAGATCTGTCTAAGGTCTGGGTCGATCTCGATCTCAATTTCGCGAATCTGATGCCCCTGCTCGGCCAGGGCGTCTAGAAGGTTGGCCCGCAGTGCGGCTCCGCTGATATTGGCTCGTGCCTGGTACATCGCTGCGTAGCGGTGAAAAAGTTCGCCTTCACCAGAGACGGCTTCGAGGGCGGGCTTGAGCGCGTCTTTCGAGTAGAGGGTGTGAACCCCGACAGATAGTCCAGAGTCGGAGGCATTTTGTTGCCACACTTTGAGGATGGCGTCTGGGTCAAAACTGTCAGGATCGTCGCTCAGATTTTTCACCGACTCCGTTGCAAACACGGTGAGCGGCGTATTCCCTCGGCAGCGGCCCGCGATCTGTACCGCGGCTCTAAACTCCAGATGAGACCAATAGACGACCCGCTCTGATACATAGCCCTCATTAATACTCAGGCCGCTTTCGGCAGTGGTGGTGGCGATAATCAGGTGCGGTGCGCCATGGGTTTCGAGATAGCCGTTTGGGTCGGCCAAGAATGCCTTCACCCAAGGTTCTTCACTGGTATTGCCATCCAGTCGCCAGACGATAAACTCAGCTTCAGCCGCTGCAGCGGCGATCGCTTCGCCTAAGGTTTGGTCATCGGTGCCAAAGAATATGCATTGCCCCAGGTTAAGCTTGCTCAACACGCTTTGAAAAGCCGCTTCGCGCATCAAGACCGGGGCAGGTTTCCCTTCCTTAGAAAGGGGTATCGGGGCGGTGACCTCCCACGGATGGGGCTGATGCTGGTTTTGAACGAGGGAAGTGGGTGCGCCGGTCAGCTCTTTAAGAAAGTCCAGGCAGAGTTGGGTCAGGTCGGCTTCTGCTGCCACGATGTAGCCGCCTGACTGGATGATCGCCTGGGCCACATCCTTAAACAGCATCTGGATTTGCTGCCGCCGTCCGCCAAGGGTGCCCCCCCGCAGCAGATGACGAATCACCGCATCGGCCTCATCCAACACCCAACAGACGGTTCTCTCCTGTGAGATCGCTCTCAAGGTGGCATTGGCCCGTCGATGCAATGAATCCAGGCAGTATTGCAGCGCTGGGGAATGCTCGATCAGCATCTGGGTGTACTGACCCTGCTCGCACTCCAGGTCGTGCAAGTGCTCCGACCCAATCCGCGCGGCGGTTTGCTGGCCGAGCCCGTTGCGATAACCAGGGCCGTCAAACAGCCCATCGGGATGACGTTCAAAAAACTGTTGTTTGAGGTGTTTGGTCGCCTCCGTTTTGCCGGTTCCCATCGGGCTCACAATGCCCAGGATGCTACCAGGGGTGGGTAGGTCGATGCCCGCCAGGTAGCGCTGATTGAGGACGGCATCAGGCGCATCGATCAGCTTAAAGAGTCCGGCCTTCGCTGCCCGCACGCGCCGCACCGTATCGATCCTAAAGTCGCTATAGCTCTGAGCGTTCTGATAAATGTGCGTCCAGGCGTCCGGGCCATGGGCGACGAGCACATCATCAATGCCCTTACCTAGTTCTGAATCCCACCGCGCAATGCGGATATTGCAACTCCGAACGCCGTGATGGATCAGTGCCTTAGACAGCAGACGTTTGGCCCACTCAACGCGCTGCACGGCAGTGGCTTTGGTGTCCGCATCAAACACCAACGTGATCGGCCTTTGGGGATTGCAGAATATCGCCAGTTCAGGCAACAGCGTCCGGTATCCGTGCTCATCTTTGCGCAGACTCCAGCCGTCCACGCCAGTCAATGAGATCGCGGCCACGTCTAATGAGAGTAACCCCGCCCCTTTCTTGCTTCCCTCGGTCAGAGCGATGGGGCGAGTGGGATCGTTCAGGACGCTGGCCCAGTCCACTCCCCCGACTAAAAAGTGGGCTCGCTGAGAAACGCCTTTCGGAGCCTCATACTTGATCAGCTTGCCGGTTGGGTGCCACTCGCCATCGCTGCCCTCCTGCCAGCCTTCGCGGGGATGGTCTGGCTTAAATTGTCCCCACTCCATGGGCTCCCAGTCGTTGAGCGGGTCCACTCCTGAGCACCACCAGCCGCCTTCAGTGACGGATTCATAGGTTTTCTGAATCCGTCTTACTGGCCCGGTCGCGTACTGAGCCGAGTGAGCGCCCAAAGCATCCAGGGCATGGTCTGCCAGGCGTTCTAGGACGTCATCACCTGCCAGGCTCTGGAAGTTAGCGGCGGCGATTTCAGGGGCGATGGCACTGCCAAGGGTGAGTTCTTTCCAATGGGCGTATTTGAGGTGAGGGGGGGGCTGTATAAAATTTTGCGCTAGCCCACCTCTTGCGCTTTCTGGCGCAACTGAGGTATTTTTAGCTAACATGAAATTGCCCCGCTGGTAACGGGGTTTTGATCCTGTCGTAGTCACCTCAAACTCGAGCTGTTGGTTTTAGACGAGAGTTAAGGTTTTATACGCAGGGTTTACTAGGAGGCCGTGCAGCTAGCTACTGCACGGCTTTTCGCTTTGTTGGGTCATATTGCCCGCGAGAGCTAAAGGTTAAAGGTAAACACGCCCTGAAGCACTTCTTATGTTGTCTGTAACATATAAGAGGTGCTCTTTTAACTTCAGGAGACACATTGATCCAAAATTAGCGCATATTTTCCCCTTTGGATCCTTCGGGAAGATCTTTAAAACACTCCACAAAAATTCTGTGGACAG
>JBCCRZ010000367.1:0-6326 GCA_039200855.1 Cyanobacteria bacterium P01_D01_bin.44
AATTATCAAACCTTGGCGGATGAAAATCTGGATCAGTTTAAGTCAACAACAAATTCTCAGATTCGCAATAATGCGATCGCAAACATCATCACAGGCGTGGCTGGGTATGTGGTCACAGGGGGCCTCTATGGCCCGTTTACCGCGTTAAACTCCACCATCGCCCTGCTCCAGGGCGAAGAAAACATTGGAGAACAGGTCTCGAACCAGGCTCAACAGCAGCTGCCCATGCTCGAAGACGAAGCCGTCCTCACCTATGTCGATGAAATGGGCCAAAAGCTCGCCGCCGTGGCTGGACGCGATGAGTTTGAATACGAGTTTCACGTCATTCTCGACGAGGACTTGAACGCCTTTGCCTTGCCCGGTGGCAAAATCTTTGTCAATGCAGGCGCTATTTTAGAAACCGATTCCGAAGCAGAGCTAGCTGGGCTACTCGCCCATGAGCTGTCCCATTCGGTGTTGTCCCATGGATTTCAACTCGTTACCCGAGGCAACCTGACCGCCAGTGTCACCCAGTACTTGCCGCTGCCTGGCTTGGTGACTAACCTGCTGGTCAATGGCTACTCTCGCCAAATGGAGCGCCAGGCTGATATCGTCGGCACCCAGATTTTATCCGCCAGCGGCTATGCCGCCGATGGCATGCATGGTCTGATGAGCGCCCTTAACGAAAGTTACGGCGATCGGGCCAATAGCCAAGTGAGTTGGCTCTCAACCCACCCGGCCCCCCAAGAACGGCTTGATTACATCCAAACCCTGATCGAATTTGGCGGCTATAACCGCTACGGCTACGAAGGTGTTTTGAGCCATGAAGCCATCCAAGAACTCACCCAGATCGCCCTTGATGAGCACGAAGCTAAAGAGGCTGCCGAGGGCGAAGAAGATATCGACATCGAAGATGCCGTCGAGGACATTAAAGAAGAGCAGGAGCAGGCTGAAGAGGAAGTAGATGAGGAAGATGAGGAAGATGAGGAAGCGGAAGCAGGGGAGGATGCCGAGCCTGGAGACGCGGAGAGGGGAGGACGCGGGGACGCGGAGAGCTAAAGCGAGCAACTTATCCCTGCGTCTCCAGATCGGCTAAGTGTCCAGGTCGAAGCCTATCCCCGCGTCTCCCTATCCCCGCGTCTCCGCGTCAGTCTTACCCACAATGCTAAGGCTGGTACTAGCCCCATCTGTAAAAACTGCTCAGGATAAAAACTGTTCAGGGTCAAGGCCTTGAGCTTTGAGTTTTTCAAGTAATGTGGCCAATTGCTGCTCTGAGCTTTCCGCCCGCTTACGCTCATCGGTTGCGACCTGCTCAGCATCTTGACGGGCTTGCTCAGCATCTTGACGGGCTTGCTCGGCTTCTCGATAAGTCAATAACTGGGCTCCGGTCTGAGGGTCAAAGAGCCGCAGAGATCGGGCGACGGGGGATAAGCCTACAGTCGTGCGAATATCACTAGACAAAAGGCGGAGGTCTACGCCCAAGGTCTGACTAGAGATGGACAGCGTACCGTCTGGCAAAGTGTCAGTCTCCATAGACACGTATTGACCCTCCACCAAGCGCTGGCCCTTGAGCTGTGGATGTAAATAATCGCCACTGGGGTCATATTGAAAGTATTCTGATATGCCAAGCTGGGCGTAGAGCTGAGGTTTGATTTCCTCATCCTTCTGTTTCGTCGTCTTGGATGTGATTTCTAAAACAAAGGCGGGTACTTTTCCACCCTCTTGCCAAACCTTATAAGTTCGCCGCTCGCGCTTGCTGACCCCAAATACCACAAACACATCGGGAGACAGACTTTTAGACGCATCACCTTCTTTGTAATAAATAAACAAATTGCCAGATACATATACCTGGGGGCGACTTTGAAAAAATAAGCGCAATGCTTCCACGCAATAGATCAGGTAATCGCGGGTAATATCGCTCTCTGACATCGGTTGGCCATCACTTTCGGGATACTCCACCCGGCGGGGTTTAGTTTGGGGCAGTTCGACCATAAATTCCTCGCTCGATCCCTAACTGGACTGTGATCAGTTATTTGGGAACGCCTTCTTTACTTGACTCTAACACCTGATTTCTGGGCAGGCATTGCATGGCTTCTGTACAGGCGTTGCATGCAACGCCTCTCCGTCAAGGGTAATCATTGAGCAACCCAACCAATATGTTGCGAATTTTAAACCGATCTCCCCCTAGGGGCTGATCTGAGCCGCTTACCTTGATACACTGAGCCTTACACGCTGGTAACTTGACTAGCGCAATTTATAAAAGCGGCTTTGCCTGTTTGGCAAATTCGTTGGCACAGTTCTGATAAATAGCTTGATAGAGGACTCATGGTAGATTCCCTAAGAAAACCGAGTGTTGACGAAATCCGGCCTGGGATTAAGGCCCCTGCAAGCGACACGATTTTAACGCCGCGCTTTTATACGACTGACTTTGACGAGATGGCCAAGATGGATATCTCTGTCAATGAGGATGAAATCAAGGCCATTTTAGAAGAGTTTCGCACTGACTATAATCGCCACCACTTTGTCCGCGACGAGCAGTTTGAGCAGTCTTGGGATCACCTTGACGGTGATACTCGCAAGCTGTTTATTGAGTTTTTAGAGCGTTCCTGTACTGCTGAGTTTTCTGGCTTTTTGCTCTACAAAGAACTCAGCCGCAAGCTCAAAGATACCAGTCCGGTTGTTGCAGAGTGTTTTGGTCTGATGTCTCGTGATGAGGCGCGTCACGCTGGCTTTTTGAACAAAGCCATGTCTGATTTTAGCCTGCAGTTGGACCTTGGCTTTTTGACCCAGAGCAAGAAGTACACCTTCTTTAAGCCCAAATTTATCTTTTACGCGACCTATCTGTCCGAGAAAATTGGCTACTGGCGGTACATCACCATTTATCGCCATCTGGAGTCACATCCTGAAAATTGTATCTACCCCATCTTCCGTTTCTTTGAGAACTGGTGCCAAGACGAAAACCGTCATGGCGATTTCTTCTCTGCGATTATGAAATCTCAGCCCCAGTTCCTCAATGATTGGAAGGCAAAGCTGTGGTGCCGCTTCTTCTTGCTGTCGGTGTTTGCCACTATGTATCTCAATGACCTGCAGCGTAAGGATTTTTACGCGGCCATTGGTCTAGATGCCCGTGAGTACGACATCCACGTCATCAAGAAGACGAATGAATCTTCAGCGCGGGTCTTCCCAGTCATCCTTGACGTTGAAAATCCGAAGTTCGTTGAGATTTTAGACCACGCTGCTGCGGCGAATAAGCAAGTGGTTGAGATTGGCAAGGCTAATCAGCCGGGTTTCGTCAAGCTGCTACGTCGGATTCCTCACATTGCTACTATTGGTATTGACATGGTGAAGCTATATTTCATGAAGCCGATTAATGCTGATGCGTTACGTGGCACAGTGCGCTAGAAGCTGGCCATACTTTCATTCAAAAAGCGGCTTTTGAGAAAGCCGCTTTTTTTTGGGTTCATTTTGGTTCATATAGATATCCACAGAGCCTTTTCCCTGTTGTACAAATGTGATGGGGGATTTATGGAAGGAAAATCGGAAAATAAGCGATAATCTATCCCAGATAGCGACCCTTCGACTTTCCCATGTCTCAAATGGAGCTATTTCCAAGCGATCAGCCCGCTATGCCGCCCTACACGGTGCGCGAAAGTCAGCGTGCCAAGCGGGTCTCTATCAAAGTGTCTCTTGATGGCGATGTCGAAGTTGTGATTCCGCCTCGGTTTAATCACAAGCAGCTATCCCAACTGTTGGAAAAGCGCCGCGACTGGATTTTAAAGACCCAGGCTAAACTCAAAGCCGAACGGGCTGACACGGTGGCAGATTGGCATGCCGAGCGACCCGAAAAGCTAGCGCTGCAGTGGCGTAGTCGCAACCCCGGTGATACTCAAGCTGAAATCTGGAAAATTATCTATCAGGCCCACAACGGCCCCACACTCTGTATTCCCGCTCCGGGTAAAACGCTCAAGATTCGCGGCCATATTGAGCACTTACCCACCTGCTATGAAGTGCTGCGCCAATGGCTAGCGCATAAGGCCCATAAAGAAATCGTGCCCTGGATTCGGCAGATCAGCTTTGATATTGATCTGCCCTTTAAGCAGGCGTCGATTCGTGGGCAAAAAACCCGCTGGGCCAGTTGCTCGAGCCGCAAAGATATCAGCCTTAATTACAAGCTGCTATTTTTGCCTGCTCCCATGGTCGAATATGTTTTGGTCCATGAGCTGTGCCACACCGTTCACATGAATCACTCTAAAAAGTTTTGGGCGCTGGTGGGTGAAAAGCAACCAGACTATCATTTACATCGCCAAGCTCTGAAAAAAGGTTGGCAGTATGTGCCGAGATGGCTGGAGAGCTAGGAATTTTAGATTTTGGATTTTAGATTTTGGATTGGTCAGCTTTCCCCCAAAATCCAAAATCTAAAATCCAAAATGAACCTTACGGGGCTTTTTGTATGTCACCGATCTCTCTCCAAACGCCCCATAGTGGCTATCACTGGAATGGCTCTAACCGCCGTTTCTTCGAAGGCTGGTACTTTCGGGTGACGCTGCCTGAGTATGGTCAGTCGTTTGCGTTTATGTATTCCATCGATGACCCGACGGGGGGCATGCCCCAGAGCGGGGGGGCAGCGCAGATTTTAGGGCCGGATGAAGGTTACTTTTGCCGGACGTTTTCCAATGTAAAGGGGTTTTGGGCGTGGCGCGATCGCATCGGCCTCGGCCACTGTCGTCATTCGTCTAAAAAGCCTGGATACCTTCCGCCTGAGCAATTTCATGAAACTGTATCAGAAGGATATCAGGTTACCGCGACGACCCACCAAGGCCAGCTCTGTGACCCCGCTGGTGAAACCGTTACCTGGCATTATGAAACCCAGCCCATATATGGTTGGGGGTCGCCCCATAAACCCCAGCTCTCAACGGCAGGGTGGCTCTCTCACCTGCAAATTTTTGAACCCGGCTGGCAGGTACTGATGGCCCATGGACTCGCCACAGGCTGGATTGAATGGCGGGGCCAGCGCTACGTGTTTCAAAAGGCCCCTGCCTACGCTGAGAAAAATTGGGGGGGCGCTTTCCCCACGAAATGGTTTTGGCTCCAGTGCAATGCCTTTGAGCGAGAACCCGACCTGAGTGTGACTGCCGCGGGGGGCATTCGTCAGGTGCTGACCCGGCAAGAAGACGTGGCCTTGATTGGTATCCACTACCAGGGGACATTTTACAAATTTCTATCGTCTGAAAGCTCTCTATCGTGGAAGGTTTCGCCTTGGGGGCACTGGCGGCTGACCGCTGAGACTGATCGCTATCGAGTGGGGCTGCTCGGCAAGGCTCAGGGTGAAGGCGGCTGGGTGCGGGTGCCCACGCGTGAGGGGCTACAGTTTCACTGCCGCGACACCACCCACGGATACTTGCATCTACAACTGTGGGAGAAGGCGTGGCAGCGTTCGGCACCTAAGACGCCTATGCTAGAGGCGGTTAGCTCTCTAGCTGGCCTTGAAGTGGGTGGGCAACCGTGGGATAACGCCTGGAGCAGACCATAAGACATGTCCGCAAAATTACGGCTATTTGCGGTACACATTCTCAGAGCCTAGCTGTTAGGGTGTATATTGCTCATGGTTTATCCTACTTTGCAGTGATAAACCCTGGGGCTGTAGCTCAGCTGGATAGAGCAACCGCCTCCTAAGCGGTAGGTCGCGCGTTCGAATCGCGCCAGTCCCGTTCTTGTATCCTTTCTCACAAAATGGCAATTAGTGGCTTCTCCAGCTATTAGATAAAGCTTCTGCTTGTCGCAATACCAGCTTGATGGCTTCTTGCTGACCATCGGGTGGATACTTGTAGCGGCGCAGCAGGCAAAGCACCAGATTGCGAATTTTGGCACGGATGCTATCACGCACCTGCTAGTCAACAGTGGTGCTGTTTCAGAGCTGGCGGGTAAGTTTCAGTGGTCAGGGCCTTGAGGGTTGCATCCCCCAACTCGCGGACGGCATCGTCATTGGCGAGGGTATAGGGTGACAAATGAGCGGGTATTAGCGTCTAAAGAAGGAAAGCCATACACAACGAGGATTTTGAAGAAATTGAGGTCATGAAAGTGGATTGAATCTATACAGGATTTATAGTGCATTTTTACTGGTATCTAAATACGTCTAAATAAAATAAAGCCTATATATCAAGGGTTTTAGCAATTTATGAGGGCAAAATAGGACTGAAGTCTAAGTAATACCAATTAAATATGACCTTGCATAAAATGGAGAAGACGTTTGGTGCAGGTGTCATATGGCGGGTCGAATGAAGCTTGAAATTGCTGAAAGCGTTGAGTATCTGGAAAAAAGTATGAAGCAGGCGCGGAGTGCGTCTCAA
>JBCCRZ010000368.1:0-6297 GCA_039200855.1 Cyanobacteria bacterium P01_D01_bin.44
AACGAAAATTGAAAATGTAGCTCACCGTTGGCATCGCGCCCCAGGACCAACACCAGGCTAAGATGGCGAGTCAGCAACAGACAAAATCGCTCACCCACCAGAGGATCGGCATCAAGCAGCGGTAAGATGCGCGCCGCCGATGGCTGGGTAGGAGCGGCCATTCCCTCCGCGGGCATGAGTTGAGAAAACGCTAACGATAGCTGCTCCAGCGGCTGGGGCACAAATGCCCAGTTAGAAAGCTGTGCAGTAAGCTGAGGCGCATCTAAGACTGGAAATGGACCGGATAACAGGACACCTTGCACGTCCCTCTGAGACGGCACGGTTTTGGGCGGTACCGTTTTAGCAGATCCAGTTTTGGGAGGGGCGTTGGTCAAAACGGAACTCAAGAGCTGGCTGACCGCTGCGATCGCGCTACGCCATTCCCCCTCGACCCGCTGAGTTTGCTGACCCGCCGAGCGCTGATCGCTTGCGCGCAGAGGGTTTCCCAAATTCTCATTGGGATCACTCCAGCTGTCTCCAGGAGAATTGAGTGCAAACTCTCCCAAGGCCACCAAACTGCTAATTGTGGTTACAAACTGATCCACTATGCGCCCCTGCCCTGTGGCTATGCAAAGCCCTCTTATACTTAGAGCCTACCGGTAGTCTTCCCGTCTTGGCTATGGGGTAGAACCGAACGTTTTGGTGGTGATAGGTGATAGGTGATAGGTGTTAGTTACTGTGAAAGAAGCTCAGACTGTTGGGGCCTAAAACCTAGAACCCAAAACCTAAAACTATGAAACTGATGATCTGTCCAGGGATTCATGCGCCTGGGTTAACGGAGGGCTTTTTGCGATCGCTCTTACCTCGCTTAGAGGGGCCACCTGATGCGCTATGGATTCAACCAGGAGGCGTGGAGGCCTTGTTCAGTGCGCCGATTTTATCGACGTTGCGCGAGCAGGTTCAGCCGTCAAAGCTCGGACCTATCAGCATGATTGCGTTTAGTGCAGGGGTGGTCGGGGCCGCCCAAGCGATCCCTCGCTGGTGTGAGCAGGGGGGGCAATTGGCCTGTTTGATTGCGCTAGATGGCTGGGGGGTGCCCCTGGAGGGCACCTATCCGATTTACCGAGCGAGTCATGATGGGTTTACCCACTGGAGTAGCCTCGGCTTGGGGGGCGGGGCGGTAAATTTTTATGCAGAGCCTGGGGTTGATCATCTGGCGCTGTGGCAAACCCCGGAGCAGGCCCTGGGGTGGTCTGTGGACGGGCAGCGCCGCGATCGCATGAGTGCAGCGAAGTTTGTGAGCCAGGCTTTAGCGGAGGCTAATCGGGGGCTCGCTAGACTGTCCGTAAACATCAAGGATACCTAACATACCCAGTGGACTGATGGCGATAATCCCGCGCGATCGATCGCGAGGATAGACACGCTGATTGAGGACTTATCACCGCAACAGGTCCCGGAGCAAACCCTATTTTTCAGTTGGACAGATAATAATTCTTAGCCTAAAACTCAGAATTATTCCGATAGTTTCGAGGGGCATTTGAGGCATGATTGTAAAATAGGCGACCATTTAGTCATTCATTACCCCTGCATTTCTATGATGTCTCCCATCTCATTGCACACCCCAGCTGCCACCCAACGGGCCACTGGAGCCCATGCGCTGATTGACAGCCTGATTCGTCATGGGGTAAAACACATTTTTGGCTATCCAGGCGGGGCAATTTTGCCCATTTACGACGCACTCTATGAAGCAGAAGCCGCCGGGAAAGTGCAGCATATTTTGGTCCGCCATGAGCAGGGCGCATCCCACGCAGCTGATGGCTATGCCCGTGCCACCGGGGAAGTGGGGGTTTGCTTTGCCACCTCGGGGCCAGGGGCGACTAACCTGGTGACCGGGATTGCCACCGCCCAGATGGACTCGATCCCGATGGTGGTGGTGACCGGGCAGGTAACGCGGGCAGCTATTGGTAGTGACGCTTTCCAAGAAACCGACATTTTTGGGATTACGCTGCCAGTTGTGAAACACTCCTATGTGGTGCGCGATCCTAAACACATGGCCCAGATTGTGGCTGAGGCCTTTTACATTGCTCAGACGGGTCGTCCGGGTCCGGTTTTGATTGATGTGCCTAAGGATGTTGGGGTAGAAGAATTTGACTATGAGCCAGTAGAGCCCAAGTCTTTAAAGTTGCCGGGCTATAAGCCCACCACTAAGGGCAACCCGCGTCAGATTATGCACGCGATTCGACTGCTACGGGCTGCTCACAAACCCTTGTTGTATGTGGGAGGTGGGGCGATTTCGTCTGGGGCCCACGAGCAGATTTTGCAGCTGGCTGAGCATTTTCAGATCCCGGTCACCACGACGTTAATGGGCAAGGGCGCGTTTGATGAGCATCACCCCCTCGCGGTCGGTATGCTGGGTATGCACGGTACCGCCTATGCCAACTTTGCCGTGAGCGAATGTGATTTGCTGATTGCGGTGGGGGCTCGCTTCGATGATCGGGTGACCGGCAAACTCGACGAATTTGCGTCACGGGCCAAGGTCATCCACATCGATATTGACCCGGCAGAGGTGGGCAAAAATCGGGTGCCCAACGTGCCCATTGTTGGGGATGTCAAATCTGTTTTAGATGAACTGTTGGCTCGGCTTGGAGCAGATCAGCCCGATGCCCCCCAGCGCACCGCCGAGTGGCGCGCCCGGATTAATCGCTGGAAGCAAGACTATCCGCTGGTGGTACCGTCTTACCCTGATATGTTATCCCCCCAGGAAGTGATTGTTGAGCTAGGGCGACAGGCTCCCCATGCTTACTACACCACTGACGTGGGCCAGCATCAAATGTGGGCCGCTCAGTTTCTCAAAAATGGGCCTCGCCAGTGGATCTCCAGTGCGGGGTTAGGCACGATGGGCTACGGCATGCCCGCGGCTATGGGGGTTAAGGTGGCGATGCCCGATCATGACGTAATCTGTGTGAGCGGCGATGCCAGCTTTCAAATGAATTTGCAAGAACTGGCAACCCTGGCGCAGTATGGCATCAACGTCAAGACCGTAATCATCAATAACGGTTGGCAGGGGATGGTGCGCCAATGGCAGCAAAGCTTCTTCGGTGAGCGCTATTCGTCTTCGAACATGGAAGTTGGGATGCCCAACTTTGAACTCCTGGCCCAGGCCTTTGGGGTGAAAGGCATGGTAGTCCAAAATCGTGAAGACCTCACCGCTGGGATTGCTGAGATGCTGGCCTATGATGGCCCTGTGTTGTTGGACGCCAAGGTGCGTCGGGATGAAAACTGCTATCCGATGGTGGCCCCTGGTAAGAGCAATGCTCAGATGGTAGGTCTGCCCAAACAGCCAGAGCGCGAACCCTCTACTGAGCTAGTTCAGTGCAGCACCTGCGGCACTAAGAGCATCCCCGGCAGCAACTTTTGTGCTGAGTGCGGGACAAAGCTTTAGGCTCCCTCTTTCCTGCGATTTCCAAAAAAATGGCGTTTTTCCCTTGCCCCCAGGACGTTGGCGGGGTAGGATATTGCTCAATTTCATATAATTTCTGTCAGTCAGATTCTAATCATTTTGTGAGCGGCTTTTGGTCTTATAGAAGCTTGTTGTCTAATTGTACTGGGCTGATCACACTAGGCTTAATTGCCCACCCGGGTACTTGAGGTTTTCCCGAGAGAGCACCTTGCAGCTCCCAGGGGGCACCTTGTGATATAGGCGAGGGTAGCCTTTTGTGGCTGCTTCGGGTGATGTTGTGAACAATCGCTGTTCTTGTCAATGGCTGTTTTGGCTCAATGGCTGTTTTGACCGCTGTTTTGATCACAGTATTTTGAGATCGAGCACCTTATGATTAGACGTGTGAGATTGTGTGGCGTGTGTGAGTAAGGAGTGATACGTGGCTTTAGCCTTCAAAATAGATCCAGATGCCCAGGCTGAGTCTCGCCGTAGGCATCTGCATGCTGCTGCTGACTCAAAGCAGACCCATCAGACCCCTGGCAAGGTTACGATTCTGCCCCAGGTGCCTCGACCGGCCCGACGTGTGAGCGTCGCAGCGGATACAACGGTTACAGAGCTGCCCAAAAAGAAGCTTCAGCTTCCCCTCTGGTTGACGATCTTGGTGCGGTTGCAGCAGGGCTCTACGCTCATTACCGGTGGGCTGGTTGCGGCTGCGCTGGTGATTTACAGCTGGACGGTTTACGTCGATAAGATGGTTGTGCGCACCTATCTACAACTAGAAGCCCTTCTTGCCGAAAATCAGCAGGTCACGACCGCCAACGAGACCCTGAAGCACAATATCGCCCAACAAGCCGCTGAAGCAGGGTCTGGATTAAGTTCTTTTCACCCAGAGCGTGCTATCTTTCTAGACTCGGCACCGAGTCGCCTACCCTCGTCGTTTGTTGAGGGTGAGGGGGCTGTTTCTGACAATGAAGCTGATGATGATGAAGTTGGGGCCACGATGCCGTATCCTCTGGGATACTAATATCTGGGATTATCTGATTTTTTGGGGTTATCTTCTGGGATATTAGTCCTTATCTTTGGTTGCATACGGACCTGTCGTTTTCCCCTAAGCCCATGGTGCCCATCAGCCCTTTGCGCTCGCGTTCTCGCCAACATCGCCGCCGTCGGCGGTCACTTCGAAAAGGACGTGTGCTATCCCCCCGTAGACGATTGGTGACGGTTTGGGGGATTTTGATTGTGACCATGTTTGGACTCTCGGCAAAGCTTGTCCATTTGCAGTTATTGCAGGGGGATAACCTTAAAGCCCTGGCCCAGGCTCAGCAAGAGATTTATACGGCCCCTCGGGCAGCGCGTCGACCGATGGTGGATCGCCAGGGCAATGTTTTGGCAGTTGATCGGATTGTCTATGCGGTCTATGCCCACCCGGCGATCTTTCGTCGTCAGCCCGGAAATGTGGCTGAGGCCCTGGCTCCGACTTTAGAAAAGTCTGCAGATGTGCTGCTCAGGGAGTTTGCCACCCAAGAAACCGGGATTAAAATTGCCACCGATATCTCTGAAGAGCAGGCCGAAAGGATTCGTCAGCTGCGCCTTGATGGGATTGAGTTGGTTGCCAGCCAACGGCGATTTTATCCGCAGCAGGCGTTGTTTTCTCAACTGGTGGGCTATATCAATATCGATGGGGAAGCCACCACGGGTTTGGAATACAGCCTGGAGGACCAACTGCGGTATCCGGCCAGTGAGGCTGATAATCAGCGCTGGTCGCTGTTGCAACCGGATACGGCGACTAAGGATAGTTTGCGGTTGCAGCTGACTATTGACAGTCGATTGCAACGGGTGGCCCAGCGCAAACTTGAGGAAACCGTGATTGCCCACAGTGCTAAGCGGGGGGCCCTGATCGTCATGGATGCCCAAGACGGGGCGATTTTATCGATGGCGATGACGCCCACCTATGACCCCAATCGCTACTACGAAGCTGAGGTTGAGCAGTTTAAGAACTGGACGGTCAGCGATATGTATGAGCCGGGTTCGACGTTTAAGCCGATTAACGTTGCGATCGCACTGCAAGAAGACACCATTGGCCCTGATGACTACTTCTATGACGAGGGTCGGCTACAGTATGACGAATGGACCATTCAAAACAACGACTACGCCAGTTTGGGTGGACGAGGGTCTCTCTCGATTACCGATGTGCTGCGCCACTCTAGCAACGTGGGCATGGTACATATTATGGAAACCCTGCAGCGCTCTACCTACTATGAGTGGCTCTCTCGCTTAGGATTGGGCGAGATGACGGGCATTGAGCTACCGGCTGAGTCCCCAGGGCAGCTCAAAAGTCGAGGACAGTTTGTCAACAGTGCGGTAGAGGCCGCAACCACCTCTTTTGGCCAGGGGTTTTCGATGACCCCGATCCAGTTGGTCCAGCTGCATGGGGCGCTGGCCAATGGGGGCAAGCTGGTGACGCCCCACGTAGTGCGTGGGCTGGTTAATGCTGAGAATGAGCTCCAATGGCAGCCGCCGCGCCCAACCCCTAAGCAAGTGTTTGACCCTGAGACCACGGGCCGGGTCATCCAAATGATGGAAGCTGTGGTTGCGAGTGGTTCGGGGGAGGCGGCCCAGCTCTCAGACTATCGGATTGCTGGCAAAACCGGCACAGCACAAAAGGCGAATGAGTTTGGGGAATATGGCGAAGAACGAATCACCAGCTTTGTGGGTATTTTGCCCGCCGATAACCCCCGATACGTGATTTTAGCCGTGATTGATGAACCCTATGGGGAAGAAGCCTACGGCGGGTCGGTGGCCGCACCGTTGGTAAAAGCGGTGGTGGAGTCGCTGGTGGTGTTAGAAGGCGTGTCTCCGGTTGAATAGGCTTAATCAAA
>JBCCRZ010000369.1:0-6291 GCA_039200855.1 Cyanobacteria bacterium P01_D01_bin.44
AGTTATTTTGATCGGGCTGCCGCAGCGGTCAGCTAATTTCCTCCAGCGTTACTGTTACTGATCAAAACCCAAGACTTAGACCTTAAACCCAATTCACCTTTCAAGACGTATCCAGTTAACTCTTTTGAAATACTCGGGAGACCATTTTTGATGAAAACGCAATTGACCGAAGCCGTGGCCGTCGCTGATTCTCAAGGCCGTTATTTGGGCAATACCGAACTTCAAGTGGCCTTTGGTCGCCTGCGCCTGGCGCAGGCTGACCTGGAAGCAGCCAAAGCGCTGGGGTCTAAAGCCCAATCTTTAGCAGAAGGCGCAGCGAACGCAGTCTATCAAAAATTCCCCTATACCACCCAAATGCCGGGCGACAACTACGCCTCAGATAGCCGGGGCAAAGCCAAGTGCCTGCGCGACATTGGGTATTATATCCGGATGGTTCAGTACTGCCTGATTGCCGGGGGCACAGGACCTGCTGATGAATATTTGTTGGCTGGTTTGGCTGAGATGCACAGCAGCTTTGAATTGGTGCCTGCCTGGTATGCTGAAGCACTCAAATATATTAAGGCAAACCATGGCCTAACGGGGGATCCCGGCCTTGAAATCAACTCTTACATCGATTACATCATCAACTCACTCTAGAGATAGCTGTCATCACACAGGACCTGTCGAAGACGCATAAAAAAAGGAAGCAACCATGGCTGGCTTACAAGAAGCAGGAAGACTGGGGCTTAAGCCCTTTGAGGAAACAGCCCCTGCGGAATTACGTCCCAACTGGACTCAAGACGACGTTCAAGCTGTGATTTCGGCGGCCTATCGGCAGGTGCTCGGAAATGAGCATCTTATGAAGCATGAACGGCTAGTAGGGGCAGAGTCACTTTTGATGCAGGGGGTGATCTCGGTAAGAGACTTTGTCCGGGCAATTGCCACATCAGAACTCTACCGTCAGAAGTTTTTGTACCCTAACTTTCATGTTCGCTTCATCGAGTTGAACTATAAACACCTGTTAGGCCGCGCCCCCTACGATCAGACTGAGATTTCCTATCATCTAGACCTGTTTATCTCCCAGGGATATGAAGCTGAGATTGACTCATATCTTAGCTCAGCAGAATATCTAAACAGTTTTGGAGATCATGTTGTTCCGTATCATCAGGACTTTCAAGTCGATCATCCAGGACAGCGAGCCATTGGCTTTAGCCGATTGTTGCAACTCTATCGGGGCTATGCTGGTAGCGATCGGGCCCAGGGCCAAAAGCAACCTCGATTGACCCGAGAGGTGGCTAAAAACCTGGCAACCCCGATCTACGCCCCGACCCCCGGTGTATTATCTGGCGCACTGGGGGGGGGGCGTGGGGATGTCTACCGGCTGCGGGTAGTGCGGTCTGCATCCCCCCGTTCCACGGTTGTACGCCAGAGCACGACTGAGCTGCTGGTTTCCTATGATCAGTTAACGAGGAAATTACAACAGCTCAGTCGCTCTGGTAGCAAGGTGCTCAGCGTGACGGCTGTTTAGCACCGATGGGGATACACCATTATTGAAGGAGAATCACAGGTGGCTATTACAACAGCAGCATCTCGGCTGGGAACCTCGGCATTTAGCGATGCCCCTCCGTTAGAACTGCGACCCAGGGCGACCCAGGAAGATATTGAAGTGATTATTCTGGCGGTGTACCAGCAGGTATTGGGCAATCCCCATCTGCTGGAGGCTGAGCGTCTGACCATCGCGGAATCTTTGCTGCGCGATCGCAAAATCACCGTGCAAGAATTTGTGCGTCAGGTGGCTAAATCAGATCTATATAAGGAAAAGTTTTTTTATAACTGTTTCCAGAGTCGCACCATTGAGCTTAACTTTAAGCATCTGCTAGGACGCGCTCCCTACGATCAGACAGAAATCACGGAGCATCTGAACCTGTACGAATCTAGCGGTTTTGAGGCCGATATTGACTCATATATCGATTCCCCAGAGTATCAGACAAACTTTGGCGAAAATATTGTGCCCGCTTACCGAGACTTCGTTACCACAGGGGTGGGCCAGCGATCAGTTGGCTTCCCCCGTCTGTTTCAGCTTTATCGAGGCTATGCTAATAGCGATCGGGCCCAGCTGATTGGGAATGCGCCTCGACTGGTTAAAGACTTAGCCCGTAAGACCGCCGCTGGGATTGTGCCCCCTTCAGGGGGGGCAGGGGGCTTTGCATTCCTGCCTGCAAAGCAAGGCGATGCCTCCTTCAGTGCGTTTGGAGGGTCAAAAGCCTATGGCTCTGGTCGCCTGTTCCGGGTCGAAGTCGCAGCCATTAGTGGCCCCGGCTATCCTAAAGTGCGCCGGGCAAACAAAGCGGTGATAATTCCCTACGAAGAGTTGAGCCCCCATATGCAGCGGGTACAGCGCCAGGGCGGCAAGATCGCAAGCATTACCCCGCTGTAAATGTCAGATATTAAGCAAGTTTTAAGAACGTTTTGAGAGAGTTGTAAGACAGGGGTTACATAACGTGGCTATTCCTCTATTGGCATATGCGCCGTCTTGTCCAAACCAGCGGGTAGCCCCGTTGGGTGCCCAAGATGACGAAATCATCGTTTATTCAGCAGATGATCAGTTTTCCTCCACCGACCTGGGCAATCTAATTAACGCTGCCTATCGTCAGATTTTCTTTCACGCCTTTAAGTGGGATCGTGAAATTGCCCTCGAATCGCAGCTTCGCAACCGGCAAATCACCGTGCGTGATTTTATTCGCGGGTTACTGCTGTCTAATACCTTTATCGATAGTTTTTACGATAAAAACAGCAACTTTCGTTTTGTTGAACACTGTGTTGAAAAAGTGTTAGGGCGTCAAGTATACAATCAGCGAGAGAAAATTGCCTGGTCAGCGGTGGTGATGACTAAGGGGGTCAAGGGCTTTGTGGATGCGTTGCTCAACAGCGATGAGTACCTCCAAAACTTTGGTGAAAACACAGTCCCTTACCAGCGTCGTCGCATTTTACCCAGCCGCGAAATGGGTGAAATGCCCTTTAATATTAAGTCGCCGCGCTACGATGCCTACTATCGGGCTCAACTGGGCTTTCCTCAAACGATTTGGCAAGAGGCTGTCCGTAGCTATCGGGCTTACGACAAACAGCCTAAGGTCGGGGATCCTGCACTGTTTGACAACATGGTCAAAAGTCTCAATTTTAACAAGGCTGCCGGGCCAGGGCGTATTTCTGTTGAAAACATTAATATCGAAACAACCGTTCCTTATCGAAATCGTTAATATAGTTGGGATGCACCCTGCGCCGCCTAGGTTTTTCAAGGGGGTTCCCTTAATCGGCGCAGGCCAATATGTAGCCCTGGGGGCAATAGCCTAAAAGGCATGGCTGCGCCAGGGCTCTGCTGTGTTCGGCGAGTGCATAGGTAGGCGCGACTTCTAGTCGCTAGCCGAAGCAACCTATAGCAAGCCGCACAAAGCTTTGTGCGGCTTGCGAGCCACCATCGCTTTTAGTGCCAATGGGTTTACTTTTACGGTGTGTCTTAAGCGATGTGGCCAAAGCTATAAATCGTAGATTTCCGAACTTTGGTCAGTCAGTCAGGGAAAATAGTCTTTCCTGGAGGATGTAAAAGACTGGAATAAACAATTTATGTATTGCTTTAGTAGGGATTGAACCTGGGATATTTGATGTCTATTTTTGTTAAAAACAAGACATATTCTATAGAAATCAATTAATCTGAAGCTGATAGGGTTGTAGCGCTACAGACAATGCTAAAGCAAAGATATCTTAACGCCTAAGACTGTTTTAACGTCAGGTTTTAACAAAATTTTGCCTGGGCTCTGAGCGGATCTTTTGATCCTGGTGTTTTGAACGTTTATTGTTTGGAAACGTTTATGTTTCTGGAAAGTTAACGAATCCCAAAAAGCTCTGCCTATACATAAAGCTCTGTCTATACATAGGGATTTAGGGAGTCAAAACCAATCATCTGCGCAGCATCAGGTTTTTAACTTTGAACCTTTCGTACCCACCGGGGAGGCAATAGCTTTATGAGGCTAGTTATCCAAGGTAGAAATCTCGAGATTACAGATGCTATCAACGACTATGTGCATCAAAAAATTGGTAAGGCCATTGACCATTTTGAAAATTTAATGAATGAGGTAGATGTTAATCTATCGGTGCCTCGTAATTTGCGTGGGCCATCTCAGCAGATTGCTGAGGTGACGGTTTATGCAAATGGCCATGTCATTCGCGCCCAAGAGCAGCATGAAAATCTTTACGCTAGCATTGATCTGGTGGCTGACAAGCTGACTCGACAGCTAAAACGCTATAAAGATAAACGCCAGCGTCGCACATCCCCTAAAGAAACCCAAGGGGGGGAGTTTGAGGCGACCGAGATGATGCGCGATAGCGCTGACTGGTCAGCCCGTACCCCTGAGCTTCCCCCTAAAGTGGTGCGCAACAAGTTCTTTAGGATGCCCCCTCTGTCAGTGCAAGAAGCACTGGACAATTTACAGCTAGTTGGTCATGATTTCTATATGTTTCAAAACGCAGAAACCGGGGAAATCAATGTCATTTATGAGCGTAACCATGGCGGCTATGGGGTTCTACAGCCCCGTAGAGAAACTGGAGACCGTAATGGAGATAGCTAACGATGTCTAAAAAAAACCTGCTGAGCTTTTTGTCTAAAGCCTCTAAAGATAAACAACTGAAGGCACAATTGCAGACGACCTCAACCTCGGATGAGCTGGTTAAAGCCGGTAACCAGGCCGGGTACGAATTTTCCTCAGAACATGTGGATGAAGTGATCACAGAATTGAAACAAAAACCTGGATTTTTTGGAGCACTGGCAGAAGCTGTGGTCGAGCTGTTTAGTCCTGAGCACGATGACTATCCAGCAACGGGGATACAGCCGTTTAGCGGTGATTCTAACCCCAATCCTTAGGGATGGCCTATACAACAGTTCTAGATTCACCCTGATGAGATGCCTACCCTTGTAGAAAAATCTCTCTCAAGTTGAGAGTTTACGCTGAGCACGATCCAGGTAATAGAAAAGATCAGGTCTATACCTACAGAGCTGCCAAATACTCTTGGGCAGTGCCGTACGTTTGACGGAGATGATTGAGGGCTGCTTTCTCAATCTGGCGAACTCGTTCACGGGTAATGTTTAGGTGTTCGCCAATCTTGGCAAAGGTCAGCCCTTCACCATTTTTAAGGCCAAAACGGAGAGAGAGCACTTCTTGCTGCTGGGGATTGAGCGCCTTGATCATCTTGGCTAGATCAGACCGCAGCAGCATCCGGGTGGCGTAGTCCTCTGGGGAAGGCCCTTCATCTTCGAGCAGGTCGCCTATCTCGGTGTCTTGATTATCGCCCACCCGCAGGTCCAGGGAGAGCATTTTGCGTGAGCGACTCAGACAATCTCGAACTTGCTCAACAGAAAGATCCACGGCTTCGGCAATCTCTATCACGGTAGCCGAACGCCCCAGGGTTTGAGCAAGCTGGCGCTGCACCTTCTTAATCTTGTTGATTTTTTCGTGGATGTGAATGGGCAGTCGCACCGTCCGGCTTTTTTCTGCGATCGCACGGGTCATCGCCTGACGAATCCACCAGTAGGCATAGGTCGAAAATCGATAGCCCTTAGTCGGGTCAAACTTTTCAACCCCTCGCTGTAGGCCGATGTTGCCTTCCTGAATTAAATCCAGTAGCTCAACATCAGACTTAATATATTTCTTCGCGATGGAGACCACCAAGCGCAGATTAGCTTCTACCATTTTGCGCTTAGCACGCCGCCCAGATCTAAGCGCAACCTCCAGTTCATCGACTGTCAAATTACTGGCCCGTGCCCACTCAGGCAGGGTAGGTTCGCGGTCCAGCGTATCTATAAGATGGGCTTTAGTCTCTTCAAGCTTCACTAACGCTTGAACTGCTCGCCCGTAGGTCACTTCTTGCGCTTGGGTGAGCAGCGGGACCCGTCCCATTTCTTTTAGATAGGTCCGGACCAAATCTGTATCAGATTGAACAGTACGCATATTTTCAATAGTCTAACGACGCCATCTGCTGAGCTTTTTGAATACGGTGATGCGGAGTAGGCCAGCGGTCGCGCGAAGGCCCCCCACAAGGAATGTGCTTATTGATAGGGCTGGACTACTTTTCGTATTCGATATTAACTAATGTAAATAAATCTCAGATTCTGAGGCACGACGGATAACCGTAACTCAATCAGTGGGGTTGCTGAATCGACTGAAAAACAAGCAGAAATACTCGTTTTCACGGTTTTTCACCCTCTGCCTGAAGATGGAGCCCGTTTAAGTTTTTTTAGGGTAAAATTTACAAAAGTTAACC
>JBCCRZ010000370.1:0-6284 GCA_039200855.1 Cyanobacteria bacterium P01_D01_bin.44
AGAACGCTGGGCCATTGTCGGGGGCGGTATGTTAGGAATGACCCTGGCCCATCGGCTGGCTCAGGCGGGTAAACAGGTGACGCTCTTTGAAGCAGCGCCTGAGTTAGGTGGGCTGGCCAGCGCCTGGCAGCTAGGGGAGATAGTTTGGGATCGGCACTACCACGTGACACTGCTCTCGGATTTGCGATTGCGATCGCTGTTAAGAGAGTTAGATTTAGAGCAAGATATGCGCTGGGTCAAGACCAAAACCGGGGTTTATGCCAGGGGTACGCTGTACTCGGTTTCCAACGCGGTTGAGTTTTTAAGGTTTCCGCCACTCCGACTGATCGATAAGCTGCGGCTTGCGGCGACGATCATCTATGCCTCTCGAATTAAGGATTGGCGACGCCTGGAGAAAATCTCGGTGAGCCAGTGGCTAAAGCGTTGGTCAGGAAAACGGACATTTGCCACGTTTTGGAAACCGCTGTTGCGGGCCAAGCTCGGTGACAACTACAAGATTGCATCCGCGGCGTTTATTTGGGCCACGATTGCACGGCTTTATGCGGCGCGTAAGAGCGGTCTCAAAGAGGAGTTGTTTGGCTATTTGCCAGGGGGCTACAGTCGCATCTTAAAGCGTTTTGCTAAGCGTTTGACCGATGGAGGGGTTGAGATTTTGCCCCAGACTCGGGTAGAGGAGATTCGCAAAACAGATAGTCAGCAGCTGCAGGTGACGTATCAGTCTGCTGGGAAGCCCGATGCGCAACTATTTGATCAGGTGGTGGTGACAGCGGCGGCCCCCATTGCGGCTCAGATTTGCAAGGGGCTGAGTGCTGATGAGTATCAGCGCCTCCACGGCATTGCTTACCAGGGCATTGTCTGTGCCTCACTGGTGTTAAAGCAGCCGATTTCACCCTATTACGTCACTAACATTACTGACGGGGGGGTTCCTTTTACCGGCATCATTGAAATGACGGCCCTGGTAGACCCGGCTGAGTTTGAGGGCCGCACACTGGTTTACCTGCCGAAGTATTTGCCCGCCGATGATCCGGATCTGAACCTCAGCGACGACGCTCTCAAGGCGCAGTTTGTGGGGGCGCTACAGCGACTGTATCCTCAGTTTCAGGCAACGGACGTGTTGGATTTTAAGGTCTCGCGTGTCAAGTATGTTATGGCGCTTTCGACGCTGAACTATTCGACTCAGTTGCCATCCATGCACACCTCCATACCTGGGCTGCATGTTGTGAATTCTGCGCATATCTTGAACGGTACGCTAAACGTGAATGAAACAGTGCAACTGGCAGAAACCGCTGTGGTATCGCTTTTAAATCAGTTGCCTATTGCCCCGTCTCCTGTATTGATTGAGCATTAGACATAGTCAATATGATATCTTCTCAATTTTCGAGTGGAAATATAAATTGCTCAGCACAGGCTGCTGATAAGCCATTGCCGTGCCCGATTTGCCACCAGTCCAGTGAGCTCATATTCAACAAATATGGATACTGGATTCGTGCCTGCCAAAACTGTGGACATCGGTTTGCCGATCTATCGCCTACGGCGGCACATACCCAACAGGTGTATGGAGATGATTACTTCGCTGGCGGCGGGGCAGGTTATCCAGACTATTTGGCTGAAGCAAATCTCTTGCGCCGCCAGGGTAGACGCTATGGTAACAAGCTCAAGCGCTACACTCAGCCAGGACGAGTTCTAGATGTGGGCGCGGCAGCTGGGTTCATTTTGCAAGGGCTGATGGACACTGGCTGGCAGGGACAAGGGGTTGAGCCTAATGCTGGAATGGCTGCTCACGCCCGCGAACAGTTGGGGCTCGCAGTCCAGACGGGCACTTTAGAAAATCTATCGTCTGGGGGCCAATACGACTTGATTACGTTTATTCAAGTGTTGCCCCATCTCTTTAACCTGCGACAGGCGTTGACGGTCGCGTCCGAGATGACAGCCCTCGAAGGTTACTGGCTGATCGAGACCTGGAATCGCAGCAGTTGGACAGCTCGATTAATGGGGCAAAACTGGCATGAATATAGTCCACCCAGTGTTCTGCACTGGTTTTCGCTGAACGATGTTTCGCAGTTGGGACGACAGTTTGGGTTTCGTACTGTGGCCCAAGGGCGACCTGCTAAGTGGATCAATGGTGCTCATGCTAAATCTCTGTTGCGATATAAACTGCAGGGGTCTCCTCTGGCTAAACCGCTGTTGCCCTTGCTTAAATGGGTGCCCGATGGGTTGGCATTCCCCTACCCAGCAGAAGACCTATTCTGGATTCTGTTGCAAAAGGTGACTTAGGGATGGTGGGCTTTGAGTTTTATTGATCGTCAGTGGCAAAAATTGGGATATTTTTTATGGCTCAACGAAAGAAACCTTTGGCAAGTTTGTCTCTGGACCTAGATAATAAATGGTCCTATCTCAAAATCCATGGGGATGAGGGCTGGGATACGTTTCCCTCATATTTGGATACGGTGGTGCCCAGATTTTTAACGTTTCTAGAAGAGCTGAATCAGAAAATTACTGTGTTTGTGGTAGGGCAGGATGCGGCGTTGCCAAAGAATCATCAGGCGCTGCGTGCGATCTCAACCGCCGGTCACGAAATTGGCAACCATTCCTTCTACCACGAGTCGTGGTTACATCTGCACACCGACGATGCGATTGAGCAAGAGCTTGCCCAGGCCGAGGATGCCATTGAACAAGCCACTGGACAGCGCCCCATTGGCTTTCGCGGACCTGGCTTTAGCCTGTCTGAGTCGGTGCTACAAATTTTGGCCCGACGTGGCTACCAGTACGACGCCTCCACCTTTCCGACCTTTTTAGGCCCTCTGGCCCGCGCCTACTACTTTATGACTGCCAAAGACCTTACCCCTGAGGAAAAAGAAAAGCGAAAAATGCTATTTGGGGGCTTTAGCGATGGCTTTCAGCCCCTCAAGCCCTATCACTGGCTAGCGACCGAACGCCCGCTGATTGAGATCCCGGTGACCACGATGCCGATTTTTAAGGTGCCGATTCACTTTAGCTATGTGCTCTATTTGGCGTGTTTTTCGAGTGCGATCGCGCTGCTCTATTTTCGCACGGCCCTGTTGCTGTGTAAGTTGACGAAAACCCAGCCGTCGCTGCTGCTGCACCCCCTCGACTTTTTAGACGAAACCGACGCCCCTGAGCTGGCGTTTTTCCCGGCGATGAAGCTGCCCAGCTACAAAAAGCAAATCATTTTGGGCAAAGCAATTAAGGCCATGGGGCGTCAGTTCGAGATTGTGCCCATGGGGGTTCATGCCCAGGCCATGCAACACCGTCGCCCCCAGAGTAAAACCATGAATCCCAAATTTCAAACCCCCATTGCTCGACTGGCGTAGCAAGGATAACAGCTACTGAGCGCGCCTGGTTTCGACCCACAACATCTCGACGTGCTCGACTCCCCCATCGTCGAACGGTGGGCTGACTGCCTCGAAACCGAATCCTGTGTAGAAGTCGATCAGGTAGCGCTGGGCGCTGATGCGGATGCGCTTCGCACCATAGACCGAAGCACATTTCTCCAAACACTGCCGCACGATCTCACGCCCGATACCCGTTCCTCGCAGTTGGGGCATGACGAGCACGCGACCGAATGTCGGCTCAGCGTAGTGCGCTCCCGGCGGCAGCACTCTCGCGTAGGCAACGAGCTGGCCATCTGATGCCCTGAGAACGAGATGGAGCGCTAGCTGATCTAGGGGGTCAGCGTCTTGGTAAGGGCTGGCCTGCTCAACGACAAAGACACGCTGACGGGCAGCCAACATCTCGTGCATCTCAGCCCCCGAGAAGTCATTAAATTCTCTCCAGGTCCAGGTCAATGTCATATAGGTGAGTCATATAGGTGACTACACGGTATAGCGCTTGTCTTCAGCCGACTGCATGGAGCGAATGACCAAAGGGAAGTCGCGGCATGTGGGTGGACTGAAAGGCATTTTTAAGCCTCTTTTCTAGCAATGTATTGAACGACAGAGGCCATGCCCGTATGACCTTTCCCTTCGCTAACTTCACGTTCAATTTCTGTGGCTAAAATAGGCTTGAGATTGGGCAGTTCCTGACGAAGCTTTGCAACGCTCATAAGCATATCAATATCTTTAGGGCCACCTGTGTTTTTTGCCAGCTGATTCTCAGAGTAGGCCTCCAGTAGAAAGATACCATTAGGTTTGAGCGCTTTTTCGATGAGTGGGTACAGTTTGTGGCGAATGGCGCTAGGTAAGTGAGCCGAGATCGATACGACAGAGCCAAAATGGTTTTCTTTAGGCTGGAACTCAGCTAAATCAGCCACTTCGGTTTCAATGACCACGCCACGTGATTTAGCGAGTGACTTTGCTTTTTCTAAACCCACTTCCGAGCAATCTACGCCTAAGACGCCCAAGCCGCGAGAGGCCATAAAAACCGCGTTGCGCCCCTCGCCCTCAGATAGCGAAAGTACAGGTCCACCCAGACAATCTACATTTTCCATCAAGAAAGCGTTTGCTTCCGTACCGTAAAGATAGTCTTGGGTGGTGTATCGCTCGTTCCAAAACTTTTGGTCATACATTGCTTTCACCTTGAGGTCTAACGTCCCGGTTTACCCGTGGCAGGCATCTCATGATACCTGGCCGATCAACCATCACCCGTCAAGAGCTAAACCTGGACCGGTTTGTTTGAATCATAAACGGGCGCTTGCTGCTCAGGCTATCCGTAACCGCTGAATATCTTGGATGGGGGGTGCCCCAAACATGCGGGAATATTCACGGCTGAACTGGGAGGGGCTTTCGTACCCCACCTGATAGGCTGCATGGGTCGCATCGGCGTCTTCAGCTAGCATCATGCGACGCGCTTCTAACAGCCGCAATTGTTTTTGATACTGCAGCGGACTCATTGAGGTGACCGCTTTAAAGTGGCGATGGAAGGATGAGGCAGACATGTTAGCTTGCTCTGCCAGCGCCTCAACCCGTAGCGACTGGGTAAAGTCAGCTTTGAGTCGTTCGATTGCGCTGGCGATACGCTGCATATTGCTTCCAGATGTGGCAACTTGACGAATCGCTTCGCCTTGTTCGCCCATGAGCAGGCGATAGTAGATTTCGCGGATAATTAGTGGCGCTAGAAATGGAATATCCTGCGGCGTATCTAAAAGTTGGGTCAGTCTGAGCACGCAATCAATCAGTGGCAAATCGACATCGCTGACAAACAAACCCCGACATGAGCTTTCTTTTGTCCCTGTTTTGGGCTGTGTTCTGCTTTCGGATTGGATTTGGGTAACAACGTCGTAGAGTTGGAGAGGGGACAGTTTTACGAGAAGGCCCAAGTATGGTTTGTCGGGCGTTGCCTCCACAACAAATCCACTGACAGGCAATTCAACAGAAACTATCAGACATTGAGCAACACCATATTGATAGGCTTCCTCACCGAGCAATACCTCTTTTTTTCCCTGAACGATGATAGCGATCGCTGGTTCGTATACGCTGCATACCATCGTGGAAGCATCGTCTCGCAGGAATTCTAGCTGAGCGATCGCAGTCGGGTGCACTCTATTACCCCTACCGTCTGTGTGCCGCGCTGCCCGTACCGCTAGTTCTGCGCAGCAACTCACGATACTCCTGTCGGAGTGGCTTTGCGCCATCGCCTCGTGGTTAATCGTTTCAGTTTTCATACCGAGTTCCGACGACTACAACCGTTGTCTATGGGCTCATTATAGAAAATAGTTCCTCGACCGACCTCTAGTTTGACAGGATCAGGCAATAACCTGCCAGGTTTGGGTATTTAGAGCTAAGTTCCTCTGGCCTACGATTAACCCATGTTAAGCAAAGACTGGAAGGATAAGGCCATGACACAGAACACTCAAAAAATCGCATTAGTGACCGGATCGAGCCGAGGATTGGGTAAAAACACCGCATTGACGCTGGCCCAGAAAGGCGTCGATGTGATTGTGACCTATCACAGCAGTGAGGCTGAAGCCAACGAGGTTGTCTCTGAAATTAAAGCGATGGGCCGTAAAGCGGTTGCCCTTCAGCTGGATAGTTCTGATACCCAGACCTTTGATGGGTTTGTCGTACAGGTTAATCAGGTACTCCAAGATATCTGGCAAACGGAACAGTTTAATTTTCTGATTAACAACGCCGGAATCGGCATCAATAAGCCCTTTGCTGAGACAACTGAAGAAGATTTTGACCTCCTAATGAATATTCAGCTAAAGGGCGTTTTCTTCCTAACGCAAAAACTTCTCCCGGTGATCAAAGATGGCGGACGAATCGTCAACATTTCAACGGGTCTTGCCAGATTTGCGCTACCAGGATTCTCCGCCTATGGCGCAATGA
>JBCCRZ010000371.1:0-6269 GCA_039200855.1 Cyanobacteria bacterium P01_D01_bin.44
GATGCTAGGGCACCAAAAGGGCCGTGATACCAAAGACAATGTGGCCCGCAATTTTGGCATGGCCTCTCCGGGGGGCTACCGCAAAGCCATGCGACTCATGGATCACGCTAATCGATTTCAAATGCCCATTATCACCTTTATTGACACACCGGGAGCTTGGGCCGGTTTAGAAGCCGAAGAAATGGGTCAGGGTGAAGCGATCGCCTACAACCTCAGAGAAATGTTTCGATTAGACGTGCCGATCATTTGCACTGTCATCGGGGAAGGTGGCTCTGGCGGGGCCTTAGGCATTGGCGTCGGTGACCGATTGCTGATGTTTGAACATTCGGTCTACACGGTGGCAAGCCCCGAAGCCTGTGCTGCAATTCTCTGGAAAGACGCATCCCGTTCGGCTCAAGCGGCAGAAGCCCTCAAGATTACTGCTTGGGATTTGAAAAACCTGGGCATCCTCGATCAGCTGCTGCCTGAGCCTGTAGGCGGTGCCCACGCCAAGCCAATTCAAGCGACGGAGATTTTGAAAAAGGCCCTATCGCAAAACCTGACCGACTTGCTGCAAATGACCAGCGACCAGCGGCGGGACGCCCGCTACACAAAGTTTAGAAAGATTGGCGTATTTGCGGAGGCAAGCTGATGCGAATCGCATCTGCCCGGCCCGATTAAGGTTGGGACGGGCCTGGGCTGTTAAGCCCCTCACTGGCTTAAGTCTGCCATGGCTTAGGCCCCTTAATAAACTGAGATTTTAATGAGAAAGATAGTCCTTTATCTGAGAAATAGTCGATATTGATTAACTTTTGTTAACATTGAAAAGGCTTAAATCGGTTGTTTAAACCTTGGCCACATGCAGACCTGTAGTTTTCCTTATGGGAAAAACTCGAGTTTTCAAACTGGATGTGGTTTACACCCTAGTTGCTCTGCGGACTCGTTTACATGCCCCTCTCTGATTCCCGTCGCGTGCTTGTCACTGGTGCCAGCACCGGCATTGGAAAAGCAACTGCGATCGCATTTGCAAAAGCTGAGTTTGAGGTTGCCTTAGTCAGCCGTTCTAAACCCAAGCTGTCTGCCCTAGCCGATGAACTTACGAGCCTTGGAGCGCCCAACGTGGGTGTTTTTTCGGTTGATTTAGCGGCTTTACCCCAGGTCAAACCGACCATTGAGCACATTGTTGAAACTTTTGGGCCCCTGGACGTGCTGGTCAATAACGCCGGCATGGGCTACACCGGCAACCTGTTGGAGATGTCTTTAGAAGACTGGCAACAAATGATGAACCTCAACCTCACCAGCGCCTTTCAATGCATTCAAGCCGTGTTGCCCAGTATGCGGGCTCGGCAAACCGGATTGATTGTCAACATTGCTTCTATTGCAGCCCGACAGGCCTTTCCCGATTGGGGTGCCTATGGGGTTAGTAAAGCAGCCCTGTTGGCCCTGTCTCGCGCTGTCTCTGTTGAGGAAAAGGGCCACGGCGTGCGCGTGACCACGGTGTTACCCGGAGCGGTCAACACTCCCCTGTGGGACACAGACACTGTCCAGGCAGATTTTGATCGATCGGGGATGCTTACCCCTGAGATTGTTGCCAACAGCATTCTACATACCGCACGCCTGCCCGCAGAAGCTGTGATTGAAGAGCTTACCCTGATGCCAAGCGGAGGGGCGCTGTGACACTTCAGTAAGACAACTTTCATCCGACAAACTACAGGCCAAGATGAGGCCACAGTTGACTTCTCAGCTTTACAAACATTTGGAAATTTCAAGAGATTACATTATGACCATTGCGACTAACGGTTCAGCGGCGGCCAATGCAGCAAGCGCGAAACAAGCGACAGAGGTTCGTCCTGATCGCAGCACCACCTACAGCCAAGGCAGCAAGCAGCCACCGTCTGTGGACAACACTGAGCTGATGGATGCCGTCCGCACAACCTTGATCGAACTTGGCGAAGATCCTGACCGTGAGGGCCTCCTCAAAACCCCCAAGCGGGTTGCTGAGGCGATGCGCTTTTTAACCCAGGGTTATAACCAGTCCTTAGAAAAGCTAGTCAACGGGGCCATCTTTGACGAAGGCCACAACGAAATGGTGCTGGTCCGTGATATCACCTTCTTTAGCCTGTGCGAACATCACATGCTACCTTTCATGGGCCGTGCCCATGTCGCCTATATTCCGAACCAAAAGGTGGTGGGCTTGAGTAAGCTAGCTCGCATCGTAGAAATGTATTCCCGCCGCTTGCAGGTCCAAGAGCGCCTCAATCGCCAGGTCGCAGAAGCCATCCAAGAAGTGCTAGAGCCCAAAGGGGTTGCCGTCGTCATGGAAGCCAGCCACATGTGTATGGCCATGCGCGGCGTCCAAAAGCCCGGCTCCTGGACCGTAACCAGCGCCATGCTCGGCGTCTTCCAAGAAGATCAAAAGACCCGTGAGGAGTTCCTCAGTCTGATTCGCCATCAGCCCGCGTTTTCGAATTATTAGAGGTTTGTTGTCAGGGGCATGAAATTTCACGCCCCTACAAGCCATTCAAAACGCGAAGAAAACCTACAGCCTACTGCCTTTGTGCCAAAACAAGGCTAAAGTTGGGTTAGCCTGGATATTAAAAAGCACCTATGACCCCAACTTCTATGACTATTGACCCTATTTCAACGAACACGGATGATAGCGGCGAGTTACAGTCCACCCCTGTCGAAATTATTGAGACAGTGATCGCCAGTCTAGACCAGGATCACAGTGCGATGGTTAGCCATGACGAAGAAGATGGCTACCTCTGGAAGTTTCACTATGGCAGCGTCGATGTGTTTGTGCAGCTCACCGGCACCAGCGATGAGGATACGTTGACGGTGTGGTCTCCGGTGCTCAAACTGCCGGTGCAAGATGAAATCGGTTTGATGAAACACCTCTTAGAAATGAATTGCGGGGAAACGTTTGAAGCCTGTTTTGGCATCTCTAACCAGGAGGTCCTGACCCTGGCAACCCGCATCCTGGCAGATATCAATCCCGGCGAGATTTCTCGGATGATGACCGTTGTGGCCACCCTGGCTGACGAAAAGGACGACGCCCTCCAGAAAGCATATCCGGCAGCTTGAGGTAATTGGGTAGTGGGTAATGAACAGATACCTCTGCCTGTTTCGACCTGGCGATTGATTCCTCCTATAGCCGCTGCGGGAGCTACCCAGATGGCCGTAGATCAGTGGTTGCTATCCCAGCATCAGCAGGGGCTCCAGCCCTCTATTTTGCGGTTTTATACCTGGGCTCCAGCGGCCATTTCGCTGGGCTACCATCAACGATACTATCCCGCCCACTGGCATACACTGACCTGGCAAAACCAGCCAGTCGATTTAGTACGGAGACCCACCGGCGGGCGAGCTGTTTTGCACCAGGGCGATCTCACCTATGCAGTAATCACCTCGGGGCTGAGCGGCCATCGCATGGCGATCTATCGTCAGCTTTGTGAGTTTCTCATCCAGGGATGGCAAGTGTTGGGGGTTAGACTGTTTTTTGGCGATGCTGGACGTGGCTATATTCGCAATCCCAACTGTTTTAGCACCGCAACGGCAGCTGATTTGGTTACCCCAGAGGGCTATAAGCTGATTGGCAGCGCCCAACTCTATCGCGACGGCTGTATATTGCAGCACGGGTCCATGCGCTTGCGGCCAGACAATAATCTGTTTGAGCAAGTCTTTGATGAACCATTACAGCCCCCCCAGCAGATCTTCTCATTTAGAGAAACAGATCTCTTGAAGGTGTTGATAGACGCCGCCGAGACTTGTTTAAATGTTCACTTAACTGTACGGCCCCTTTCAGAAAGAGAAATTCAGACTGCTTGCAAACAATATTCAGAACAGGTGATTGTGCCATCCGCTAGCCAGAGATCAACCCTTAACTCTTGAGCAAGACAATCTGCTCGCCCAAGGGACAACCACCGTCCAAAGGCAAGCCCCCAAATGCAAGCCCTAATCCGCCGCCTTTGCGATCGCAGCCAGTTGCAACCCCGGCGGATAGGCCCCATCTTCCTTAATCCGCTTGATAATCGACTCAGAAATCGGGAAATTCAACTTGTTCGCCAACGCCCGCACAATGTCACCCCGATCAATCGTGCCTGCTACTGCATCAGCAGGTGTCAACACTGTAATTTGATTCAATTCTGCCTCTTCGAGATCCGTAATCACCTCTGTTAGCGGGGTCTCCTCGCGCACAAAGGCAATATCCAGTAGCGGTTGAGCAATCTCGAGCAACGTTTGCGTCTCCCACTCACTGCGCTCGACCGCTTGCAGCGCATCCACAGAGACCAGCCCTCGATAGCGCCCTTCGGACGCCGCAAAAAAGATCGGTCGCGGCCCCTCTTGCAAGAGGTAGACATCTGCAAACTCCCTCAGGCTCATATGCGCATCCACCACCTTAAACTCACGCACGGTGGCATCCGCCGCCTTGAGATGCACTAACGCATCTTGCAAATCAGACACCCGGTTGTAGGCCCCCGCATTGCGAACCGCAAACCAACCAATCAAGGCGATCCACAGCAGATCAAGTTGCTGCAAGTATAAGCCTGCAAATAAACCCAACCCAATCGCAATCCAACCCAGGGTTTGACCCACGCGAGCCGCCCAGCGCACCCCTTGAATACGGCTGCCGGTCAGCTTCCAAACCACAGCTTTGAGGATTTGGCCCCCATCCAGGGGCAGCCCTGGGATTAAATTAAACAACGCCAAGACCAAATTAAGGTTGGCAATCGCCCCTACCATAAAAGAGACTAGCCCCGATAGCGGCAACACCTGACTAGCTAACGTCAGAATGACGAATAAGGAAATACTCACCAACGGCCCCGCGATCGCAACCTGAAAAGCCTGCCCCGGTGTTTTAGACTCCTTGTCAATCGAGGCAATGCCGCCAAACAAAAACAGCGTGATCGAGTTGACCTGAATGCCCTGCATACGAGCCACTAAACTATGGCCCAACTCATGGAGCAATACTGAGCCAAAGAGCAGTAGCGCCATCCCAAAGCCCGCCCCCCAGGCCAAGGCTATGGCGACACCCTGATTTAATAAATCGCTGCCATAAAGAAACGTCATCAGCAGCAAGATGATAAACCAGGAGGTATCGATATAGAGCGGGATGCCAAATAGAGTGCCGACTCGCCAGCCAGATTGCATGTCGTTGTCCTATCAGAGATTAAAAGTCAAACAGCCCCAGGGCTATCTTGGTCCCATTGTAATGAGACATCTGCTCTAGGGCGTGAGGGGATATCCGAAACTCGATTTTGGATTTTAGATTTTAGATTTTGGAGGATAGCTCCTGTCTATGCAGATCAGAGATATCCACAGCTACCTTCGCCCATCTAATCCCCCAATCCAAAATCGCCAATCCAAAATCGCCAATCCAAAATCCAAAATCCTCAGAGTAAGCCTGCGTTTGCCAGACCTAAGATCATCCCTGCCCCTAGGAGATGTCCCAAGCTCATCGTGGCTAGCAGCTCCGGCACGCCAAACCCTTCAAATACAAGCGGCAATGAAAACGGCAGGGCTGGCCCCGCCCCCGGCTTTTGGATGGCATATTTGCCAATAGAGATCACAAATAAATTGCACATGATCATAATTAAAGCCACCTTGGGCGACCAAGACACGGTATTGCCAGTCGTGACAGCGAGTAAAAACATAGTATTCAAAGCCAGAAGATCTTACTTTTAGGGTCCTCCCGGATTATAAAAGAGCGCCCCTTACGCTGCCTCCATCTGGTTTGATAGAGTTAACACTCCGTATCAAGTCTTGACAATGCGTATCAAAATCTGTGGCATTACTCGGGTTGACCAGGGAGTTGCGATCGCAAACCTGGGCGCAACTGCCCTAGGCTTTATCTGCGTCGGTCGCTCCCCTCGCTATGTCAGCCCCGACCAGATTCACCTGATGACAACCCCCTTACCTGCGTCAATCGATCGCTTTGGCGTCTTTGCCGACGCAGACCTGGCAACTATCACAGAAACCGTTCGCATTGGCCAGCTCACCACTGTCCAACTCCACGGGCAAGAGTCCTTCGAGGTTTGCCAACAGGTGCGTCAGGCGCTGCCCGAGGTAGAACTCATTAAAGCTCTGAGGCTGCGCTCAGCCAACGACCTGACCCAAGCCCACAGCTATGAGCCCTATGTAGACGCCCTACTGCTCGACGCCTACCATCCCGAGCAGCTAGGCGGCACGGGCCAAACTTTAGACTGGCCCACCCTGCAAAAATTTCAACCCAGATGCCCCTGGTTCCTCGCTGGAGGACTCAGACCCGACAACATTCTCGCGGCCCTGGCCCA
>JBCCRZ010000372.1:0-6233 GCA_039200855.1 Cyanobacteria bacterium P01_D01_bin.44
CAGACCAAGGTGCATTCATGCACCTGCATCGAGCAGGTGAGCGACACTTGGGTCTGCGGCTTTCCAATGAGGCTACAATCGCCAGCATCGTTTCAATCAGTCGGCAAATTTCCACAAAGCCGTTTAAACCGCTGGCTGTTTATTTCAAGCATTCAGCGCCAAAAGTCATCTCCAATCATAAAGCTTATTTTAACTGTCCGATTCATTTTGACTCGGATAGAGACGCGCTACTTGTATCCCATGAATCGCTGCAAACACCGAATCATCTCGGCGACGAAAGCATTTCCAAATTTTTCGATACCCATCTTGAAGCTGAACTAACTAAGTTGGCAGACCCCAACTCACTCGAACAACGGGTTCGCATTTACGTTTCTCGATGCTTGAGTGAGGGAGTACACACCATTTCTGATGTAGCGAGGCATTTCAATATGGGCGGTCGAACACTGCAACGTCGGCTGTCGGAGCGGGGCTATTCGTTTCAAAATTTGGTGGATGAGTCACGCCGTCAATTAGCCGAACAACTTTTACAGCAAACTGACTATTCCCTAGCGGAAGTGGCTTTCATGACCGGTTTCTCTGAGCAAAGTGCTTTCACACGAGCATTTAAGCGCTGGGCTGGGCAGACACCTCGCTCGTTCCGTCTCAATCCCCAAGTCTAATCGAATTTAAGTTGAGAGAAGGTCTTCTCTTCGAGACGCGGAAGCGAACGACCTTCATAGAAGTTGGAAGGAGGCATTTCTGAAGATGGCGATTCTTCTAACAATTCAATGGAGTCATTTACGACGGTTACAGTTTGGAAGGAATTCAAGCAACTTCGGCATCTAAAAACTTCTTCCCTCTTCCTTCGCATTGACATTGGCGCGCAAAGTCAAAATTTCGCCTCTTGCTGTCAAGAAATGCCTAGGGTAAACCCTTTATATTTGGCTTACAGTTCACTCAAAACAGGAACACAAGTCATGAATACCATTCAAAATCAAACCCAAAACCAAAACGGACTAACTCTTGTCCTCGGCAGTACTGGCAAGACTGGTCGTCGGATTATCGCTGCTCTGGAGGAGAAAGGTCTACCGACCCGGAAGGGTTCACGCTCTGCTTTTCCAGCGTTTGATTGGCACCATGAAGCAGGTTGGGATGCTTGTCTTATCGATGTTGAAGCCGTCTACATCAACTACGCCCCAGACCTGGCAATGCCCGGTGCAACCGATGCCATTCAGGTCTTTGTCGATAAAGCCAAACGTCATGGCGTTAAGCGTCTGGTTCTCTTGTCGGGGCGGGGCGAAGCCGAGGCGCAAGCCTGCGAAAGAATCGTGCAGGACAGTGGTGTTGACTGGACTATCGTCCGGGCTAGCTGGTTCAACCAAAACTTCTCGGAGGGCGCATTCCTCGATATGGTCATGGCTGGTCAAATTACGCTCCCGGCAGGCGACATCCCAGAGCCTTTTGTCGATGTGGATGATATAGCTGAAGTCGCCGTCGCTGCGCTCACAGAGTCCGGTCATGCCGGAGAAGTGTACGAAGTCACTGGTCCCCGCCTGATGACCTTTGCCGATATTGCCATTGAGCTATCAAATGCCACAGGTCGTGAGATTGCTTATGTTCAAGTTCCCCATGAAGCGTTTGTAGGTGGTGTCAAAGAATCCGGTGCGCCTAAAGAGGTGGTTTGGATGTTGGATTATCTGTTTAACACCGTGCTGGATGGTCGCAACGCCCACCTTACCGATGGGATTCAGCGTGCCTTGGGACGACAACCTAAAGATTTCGCTGATTATGCCTCCGAGGTTGCTGCCAAAGGTATATGGAAGGAAGCTACCTTAATTGTCTAATGAATCGTGCGTTGCTCAGGAGCACCGTTTTGACGAAGAAGGGCAGGGCGATCTGCTTGCAGCAGCGCTTCGCTATCGCACTGCCCACTCCACCAACATCTGGGATTGTTAACTGAATCGGCATAATTTACCACTACTGATAAGTCATGAATCTACTTCAAATTACATTAACATTGACAACGCTACTCTGTTCTCTGGTTGCAGGATTTGTACTCGCTTTCGCCATTGTTGTAATGCCGGGAATTAGAAGCCTAAACGACCGCGATTTCCTTCAGGCTTTCAAAGTTATCGACCGCGTGATTCAGCAGCAGCAGCCGATTTTCGTTTTGGTGTGGCTTGGATCGATTTTGGGGTTGGTAACTGCAAGCTTGCTAGGCATTGTTCAGTTCGATGGCGTTAATCGCCTTCTCATTGGTATTGCTGCGGCTATTTATTTGCTCGGCGTTCAATTGCCCACATTCACCATCAATGTGCCGTTGAATAACCAGCTGCAAATGCTCCAACTCGATACCATGAACGACCTTGCACTAGGGGAAGCCCGAATGAACTTTGAAAAAAGCTGGATTCGATGGAACACATTTAGAACCGTCTTCGCAACTCTGACATCAGCGCTGTTGATTATTGTGGTATTCGAGCTTTGATGAGTAATTCCGGGGGTTACACCTTTCAGGCAGAACCCCATTTGGGTATCTTATTTCTTTTAAGTGGGTGTGCAAAATTATTTGTGTCATTGCGAGCGACAGCGAAGCAATCTCAAAGTGTTGCGATTGCTTCGTTTCACGTAGTGACCCTCGCAATGACAAATGCACAATTAATTTTGCCTAAGTACTTATTTGACAAAACCTCATAACAGTTGTTACAATTTACAATAACAACTGTTATGAGGTTTTCAGCCATGACGCTACAGATTAAACATTGGGTTGCTGGTTTATTAGGAATTTCTGGCATTGCCCTTAGCTCATTGGTGCCGGGTGGACCAATTGAAACCCGTAGTTTTGCCCACATTAATCCCATCACGTTGGGTGCATTCAATACGTTTTTGACCACGCTAGCGTTAGGTAGTCTGTTGCTGATCTACTTTGTTTTGAAGTCTGAGCGCTGGGCAATGCTTGCAGCAGTGATCTGTGGTTTGTCTTACCTGGGTGTCTATGGACTGGACTTAGCTCAAATATTTCCCGTGTCACCTGATGCCATGCCACTGGCTTTACTGGTAATTGAAGTATTGGGAACAATTCTTTCGTTTCCCCTAATGGTGCTGTCGGTTCGAGCAATGCAAAGGCATCAGCAAAGAAGGTTCGCTGATACCCCCTTTCTCCACGCTGATAATCTTCCCCTTTTCCAAATACCGCAAATTATTATTGCCATTGTCTTAGGAATAATAGCGCTAGGGATTATCGCCTTCGCTACATACTCAGCTATGGGACTTTAAGCAGAATCATAACGCTCTAATAGTTGGAGGAGTTACTGAAATGATTACTCAAAATAGTATTCTTATTGCTGGAGGTTATGGTTTTGTTGGTCGGCAGGTTGCCACATTAATTCGCCAGCGCCATCCTGAACTGCCGTTAGTAATCGCCGGACGAAATCTAGAAAAAGCCCAAGCTCTAGCGCTTCAATTGGGCAATGCTCGCGGTTTTCAGTTCGATATAGAACAACCCAAACCCTTACAAGGCGAACAACCAAGAGCCATTGTGGCACTGGTAAATGACCCCCATGATTATTTGCTAATGGATGCGGTGGAACAAGGTATTCCTTACCTTGATGTGACCAGGTGGACGGAGCGGTTGCGAGCATCTGTAGCAGAACTGGCAGGCAAATCCTTGAAAGCTCCAGTGTTGTTTGCTTCTGCATGGATGGGGGGTATAGCAGCAGTAATGGCTGTTGCGGCAACGCAAACAATGCAAGACGTGACGCGTATCGACATCAGTGTTTTATTTTCAGTCAAGGATAAATCTGGTCCAAATTCAGTGGAATATATGGATCGGTTATCAACGCCCTTCGAGACCATGATTGATGGGGAATCCAAACAGGTGCTTCCCTACACCGACCCACGTAAAATCACATTTCCTAATGGATACACCACTGCTGTGTATCGATTTGATACGCCGGATCAACTCACATTGCCACAAACCACAGGAGCTAAAACAGTTGCAGCCCGTATTGCCTTTGATGATGCTTTCTCCACAAATCTCCTACGATTATTGACACGCTCTGGCATTTGGAAATTGATTAGTGGCGATCGCTTTAAGTCCCTACGACAATCGCTCCTCTACAATCCCGGTAGTGGCGCTAGCCATGAAATTCACATCGCGGTTGCTGGTAATGATATCAACGGCACTCCTAAAACGACTACCACTACCATTGTCGATCCACAAGGACAGACCCATCTCACTGCATTGGGTGCATTGATACAGCTAGAGCGCCTACTTGGATTGGATGAAGCTGCTCCACCTGCACCAGGCATTGTTTATCCAGATACAGCCCCACAGATAGAACAGGCGCTACAGGTGTTAGAACGATTTGGTGTGACGGTATCACAAGTAAAAAAAAATACTCATAGCTACTCTCGTCCACTCCCTCATCATGTAGCTATCATCGGTGCTGCCGGTGGTCTTGGTCAAGCTCTCCTCAGTCTTTGTCGAGAAGCGGGAATTGGCTTCACAGCGATTGTGCGCTCGCGTCCTGAACGTATCACTGACGTACCTCCAGGTTCTCGCATAGCGGTAGTTACCTCCCTCGCCGACCACTCGGCTCTCACTGCGGCTTTTGATGGAGCAGATGCAGTTATTACTGCTCTTGGTGTCACGTCTACAAGTCGAGGTCATTCGGCCTTACTCTCTGAGAACATGGCAACGGTTGAACAAGCGATGTTGGCTGCGGGTGTTAAGCGTATTGTGTTGATGAACACACTCCTCAATTCACCACCGGGTAAACCTACAAGCTGGGTCATGCGATTCTTCTCATGGATTCCCGGCATCATTGGTAGGGGAGCTACAGAGCAACAGGCAGTGGTAGATGCACTGGGTCAAGGTGAGTTTTCGTCACTTCAATGGACTCTCGTTCGAGGTGGGTTAAATGCTCGTGGCAAGGACGAAATACCAGTGGCTTCGTTGACCTGGACTAATGCCCTAAATTCTTGGATGCCTGTCTCGTACAGAGCAATGGCTCGGTGGATGCGTCTCCGTTGCTGCAATTGCCAAGTTTATCCAAGCAGCACCACTCGTATCACAGAGGCGTTGGTGAATCCTAGTGGTTAGGCGCAACTCAGTTAGTTTCTTCAGGAGCATCAACAAAGCCGGTAAACTATCCCTTACAGAACGCATCATGCCTAATTCGGGCAAAGTATTGCCTAACTTTATCCTGATTTTTACGGCATGTGGAAAAGGCAATTTTACCTTTTCTCAAGCCCTAGTTTTTTCGTTAACTATTGTCCGCCCCATTTAGATATAGATAATAAGCCTGCGGAGAAAGTAAGGTAATTTCCTTGCTTGAGAACTTACCATGAAAAGTCAAATTCGGGGTCAACGTGCCAAGAAAGGCTTTCTGTACGTTAAGAAATTAGACGAATTGGTAAAAGTATTATCAGACAAGGCTTTCACCCCAATGCTCTGCTTAACTTTTTTTACTACTTTTAGATATCAAACGCCAAAAAAATTACATATTTTTAATTTACTGAAATGCTTGCTTAGTAAGATTTTCAGCCTTTTTCATAGTTTCTTAGCGTACAAAAAATCTTTTTTTGGCACAGTCATGCCAACTTGGGACAAAAGCTTGGGATGTTTTTATGTCTCTTGTTGACACTACTCGCAAGCTGGGTATCAGCTTTTTTGAGTATATGCGCGACCGCATTTCTCAAATTCAAAATATTCCACCTTTGGAGACTATTATTCGGGAGAAGTCTTCTTCTAATCCCTATGGTTATTCATGGATGCCTCAATAACCCCCTACCCCGAAATTTTGAGGGGATACTAAAAATAATACGTTCAAAATGGAAGAATGTAAAAAGTATTATTCGTGGAGATAGTGCTTATTCTAGAGAAGAAATAATGGCATGGTGTGAATCTAAAATTAGAATTGATTATGTATTTGGACTTGCTCCAAATAATAGGCTACTCCAGTTAGCTCAATCGATAAAATATCGTGCATCTCAAGAATATTCCAGGAAAACTAAACCTATAGTGGAGTTTTTTGAAACTTTATTTCCTTCATCACCAGATGTAAAAAACGACGCAGCAGCATTTATTGAGAACTCAGTTTGGTATTGTTCTCTTCTGACTTTTCCACATCCCGTGAAAAGTCAGATATTCCTTTAGTCTGAAATGTATGCTGCATAACGTTTTTATATTTATTCAGCAAGCCCTAATTATTCACAAAATTTTTCGCAAAATTAAAGTTGCATGAACCAGACAC
>JBCCRZ010000373.1:0-6207 GCA_039200855.1 Cyanobacteria bacterium P01_D01_bin.44
CCGCTGGCGAGTATGAAATGCCCGATTTGCAGGGCTCCTGTGCGCTCGATCAAATCTTGAAAGCGAGTCTCCAGTGATTCGGCCATGCTCATCCCAAGCCCTCTAGACGATGTTCCTACAAAATACCATCAAGCAGACTAGCTGTTGGTTTCCTGGTCTCGATGTCTTCCCTACACCAGAATTCTAAAAAGGGTCCCGAAAAAATAAAAGCGTATTTAAGGATACAAATAGCAACTCAGCTTTATTCAAAGATAGTGAGCAAAACCGTTGAAAATTCAACTATCCTCTCTTCTTAACCCCCCATGTCAAAAGCCACGTCAAAAGCCACGTCAAAAGCCTTTTTTGCCCCCCGTTTGGTTAAACACCTGTCCGTCTCAACCCTGACTTTAACCACACTCTTTGGATTGGTCGCCTGTCAGACCCCGACTGCGCCCCCCGTGGCAGAAGATGCGCCGACAGAGGTCGCGGCTGAGCCCGCCCCCGATCCAGACTCTTTAACGCAGGTTAAGTTCACCTTGTCCTGGCTGCTGCAAGGGGTTGATGCCCCCTTAACACTCGCGATCGATCGCGGTTATTTTGCCGAAGAAGGGTTAGAGGTCAGTTTTGATCGGGGCTATGGCTCGGCAGACACCTCCAGCAAAATTGCAGCCGGGCAATATGACATCGGTTTTGGCGACATGTACTCAATGATTGAGTTTAATCAACAAAACCCTGATGACAAATTGATTGCCGTGGCCATCGCTTACAACAAAGCCCCGTTTGCCCTGCTGAGCTTCAAAGAGAGCGGCATCAGCTCGGTCAAAGATATGGTGGGTAAAAAGCTGGGTGCTCCGGTGGGTGATGCCCCCCGTCGACTCTGGCCCATCCTTGCCGATCAAGTCGGGGTGGATGCCGACGCGGTTGAATGGGTAAGCATGGAGCCCAAGCTGCGCCAGAGTTTTTTGCTCCAGGGTAATGTTGACGTGATTAGTGGGTTTAGTTACTCGATGCTGCCCGCTATCGTTGCAGGGGGCAAAACCTTGGACGATCTCAACATCTTTTACTATACCGACAACGGCCTGGACTTTTATGGCAACGTCGTTTTGGTTAAAGAGTCTTTCTTAGAAGACAACCCCGATGTGGTCAGTGGCTTTATCAAAGCCTACTTTCGTGGCATGCAAGATACCCTGCGCGACCCGGCAACCGGCCTAGAGAGTGTGTTGGCAGCCGGAGATGATCTGATGGACAAAGATGCTGAGAAACTGCGGCTACAAATTGCCCTGGATGGGCTTCTGGTCACCGAAGAAGTAGAGCAAAATGGTCTAGGAGCGGCTGATCCAGCCCGGTTAGAAGAGACCATTGCTCAGACCGTCAAAGGATTTGACTTACCCGAAACCCCGGCGATTGAGGCGGTCTTTGACGACAGCTATTTGCCCCCTCTAGAAGATCGTCAAGCTCCCCCTGCCTCTGAGCGACAACCGTTAGAGTAATCTCGGTTATGCCAAAAAAAGGCCCAGGCAAAATGCTTGGGCCACCAAATCATAATCCCCGCCTTACCACTTCTTGTAAGGTAGGAATTTACCACACATAATAATCTTCACGCGATCCCCCTTAGGGTCTGCTTCCCTTTCAACATCGACGCTGAAGTCGATAGCACTCATGATGCCATCGCCAAATTTCTCATGGACCACGGTTTTGATTGGCATGCCGTAGACCTGCATGATCTCATAAAAGCGATAGATCAGCGGGTCAGTCGGAATCACTGGCTCCAGTGACCCTTTCACCGGGCATTCGGTCAAAGGCTCCACAAATTCAGGCCCTAGCCCTAGTGCTTCAACCATTTTGCTGGCTTCTTCTTCAGATGCACTGGCTTGACGATAAAACACGGAGGCAATCCAAACTTCGTCGCAGCCTATTTTAGCCTCTAGATCGGCAAAGGTCAGTCCTTTTGCTTTTTTGGCAGCGAGTAGCTGGGTGGTAATTTCTGGGATAGCCATAACAAACACCTCTCAATAAGATCAGTACTTTTTGGATACAGCTAGCCTCTAAATATGGCTAGCTTTTGGATATAGCTGTTCTGATTCAAACACTTTAAAGAAACGGTTCTAACGGATTTGAGCTTCTTCTACCGCACGAGTTTCCCGAAATAGGTGGCTCTCCATCTCGGCCTTGAGTTCGTGGTAGGCCGGATGCTGATCGATGGTCTCTCGGTTGCGTGGGCGGGGGAAGGGCACCTCCAGAATCTCGTCAATACGGGCGGCGGGTCCCCGTGTCATCATCACAATGCGGTCCGATAGCAGCAGGGCTTCTTCGATACTATGGGTAATCATAATGACGGTTTTGCGCTGCTGTTCCCAAATGCGCTCCACTTCGCTTTGCAAAAAGCCTCTGGTGAGGGCATCTAGCGCCCCAAAGGGCTCATCCATCAGCAAAATTTGCGGATCAATGGCCAGGGCTCGAGCAATGCCAACCCGCTGCCGCATGCCGCCCGAGAGTTCGTGGGGGTGCTTTTTCTCGGCCCCGGACAACCCAACCAGTTGGATTTGCTCTTTGATAGCACGGGACAGCTGCTTAGGAGACATTTTAGGGTAAACAGTTTCTACCGCAAACCGAATATTTTCCTCGACAGACATCCAGGGCATCAGCGCATAGTTTTGAAACACCATGCCGCGATCGGGACCGGGCCCCAGGATGGGGCGACCATTGAGCAATATTTCACCACGGGTAACTGGGGAAAGCCCGGCAATCATATTCAGCAGCGTAGACTTGCCGCAGCCGGATGGGCCAATGATGGAGACAAAGGTGTTGGGTTCAATGTCGAGATCAATGTTTTCGATGGCGGTGAAGTCGGCAGTTGTCTTGCGCGACAGCTTGCTAAAGAAATCCTTTTTGCCCGCAAACACCTTACTCACATTGCGAATGGACAGCTGCGCTGAAGGAAATGCGGTTTCAGAAGACACGGCACCGTTGACTGAGTTGTTAATAGAAGCAAGGCTCACGCTTTACGACCAAACGCAACAAATTTTTCGAGCGCACCAAAAATATTGTCCAAAATCAGCCCCACCAGACCAATGATGAAAATAGCGACCAAAATATTCGGGATGTAGAGATTATTCCACTCATTCCAGATAAAGTAGCCTAACCCGGTGCCTAACAACATCTCGGCGGCAACGATGACCAGCCAAGAGATGCCCATGCTAATGCGCAAGCCCGAGACAATATTAGGGAGTGCTGCCGGAATAATTACCTTGAAAATAGTGCGCAGCTTTGAGGCCCCCAGGGTTTTGGACACATCCAAATACTCAGGATTGACATTGGCAACCCCAAAGGCAGTATTGATCAGGGTGGGCCAAATGCTAGAAATCAGGATGATGAAAACACCCGTTTTCTCAGAATCGCGGAAAATATAGAGGCCCAGCGGTAGCCAGGCCAAGGGAGACACGGGCTTGAGCAGCTGCACATAGGGATTAAAGGCCTTATAGGCAATTGGGGAAATGCCAATCAAAATCCCCAGGGGAACGGCAATCAGCGAGGCCAGCGTATAGCCAATAGCTACCCGCCGCAGGCTAATCAGTAGGTTCCAGCCAATCCCTAGGTCATTTGGGCCATTGTCAAAAAAGGGATTGGTTGTCCACCACCAAAGTTCTTTGAGGGTTGTAGACGCCGTGGGCATCCCTTTCGCAAACAGTTTCATGTTTGCGCCAATTTCCCAAAAGGCCAGAAACAACACCAGGGAAATAATAAACAGCCCGAGGGCTTTAACATTCTCGTTAAGCCAGGGTGAACTGCTCTCAGCAGCTGTCAGATTAGATGGCCTATCCGTTGTCAATGCCATATGTTTTGAACCTCTAGAAGCTGATCCATCAGGAGATTAAACGCCGTGCTTATCAATTTGCTCTTTGACGTAGGCTCCCGGATCCTGGGGATCAAAGCTATCGAACTCCAGGGTCTCGGTGCGGTAGATGTCGGAGGGCGGGTTTAAGCCTACTTCCTCGGCCAGCTCCCTGGCAAGGTCTGTTAAGAAAATGTCTTTGCCTACTTGATCATAGGTGTCGTCGGTAATGGCTTCGGCGGCTTTGCCGTCGCCTTGAAGATCCCATCTCACCAGCTGGGAAGAAATCCAGTTGGCAAAACTCTGCCAGGGGTAGGGGTCAAAGTCAATCCGATCGGGCACTTCTAGCGTATTGCCCTGGCCGTCATCAAAGGTGCCGGTTAAGACGGCTTCAACCACCTCAACGGGCTGGTTGAGGAAAGCGCGCTCGGAAATTGCCTTGGCAATCTCGGGGCGGTTGGCGGGATCGCGGGCATAGCCTGCGGCCTCGATGATGGATTTATTGAGGGCTCTAAAGGTGTTGGGGTTGGCGTCAATCCACTCGTCGCTGGCAGCAAAGGCGCAGCAGGGATGACCGGGCCACAGATCCTTAGTGAGTTTGAAGATAAAGCCAGCCCCCTCGAACACGGCTCGCTGGTTAAAGGGATCGGGCATAAGATAGGCGTCAATATCCCCCGCGACAAGCTGGGCGATGCTATCCGGCGGCGGGACGGGGCGAATCTTGACATCGACATCTGGGTCAATGCCCCCGGTGGCCAGATAGTAGCGCAGTAGCAGATTGTGCATGGAGTAGGGGAAGGGCACCCCGATGGTGAAGCCATTGAAGTCGGCGGGGCCATTGATTTGGCCTTTGTATTTCTCGGCGACGGTGATGGCCTGACCGTTAATGTTTTCGATGCTGGCGAGTTTGACCCCAAAGGCGGCTGAGCCAAGCCCCAGGGTCATGGCGATGGGCATAGGGGCGAGCATGTGATAAGCATCTAACTCTCCAGCGATGGCGGAGTCGCGGACAGCCCCCCAGCTGGGCATTTTTACAACTTCAGCATTGAACCCATACTTGGAGTAAAAGCCCAGGGGCTCAGACATAATGATGGGCGTGGCACAGGTGATGGGGATAAAGCCAATCTTCAGGTCTGTTTTCTCCAGGTTAGAGACATCGACGGAGGCTTCGTCGGGCTCCTCAGCAACGGGGTCAGGCCTTCCGCCACAGTTGCTCAGGGTGACCAGAGCTGCGCCGATGGCTAAGTTTTTCAGGAACTCTCGTCGGGTAAAGCCGCTGTTGCGAATGGTATCTGCAAAGAACAGCCCGGCTTGGGGCCCAAACGCAGCTGAGAAGGCATTTTCTATGCCCCCGGCCTGCCTTGCCAGGGCCAGTACGAGCTGCTCTCGTTTAGGGTCACCTTTGCCAGCGGCTTTGAGCATCAGGGCCTTGCGCAGCTCGTAGGTGTTGACCTTATCTGCGGCGCGCAGCTGTTGATCCTTGTAAAGGCCCATTTTGACCAGGTCATCGACCATATCCACCGGATCCTGGGGCATGGTTTGTAAAAACTGCCAGTGATCGCGGCTCAGGTGCGCGCCACCGCAGATGATACAAGCCATCTCAAAGTCGGTGAGATTGCCGCGATCGCAATTTAGGTTTCCCCATTTTTGATCGGTTGCTGATGATGATGTCGAAGCCATAGATTTGCTTGCCAGTGGCGTTAGGTGAGACTAGCGAAATACTGTTTTTTAACTTATACCAGGTAAATGAGGAGATTACATTGGACTAACTTTTGGGAAATTGGGACTTTTTGAAGGCGCTTAGGAACGGCGAGATTATTTTGTTGCGATTGTTACAGATTGAAGGGCGGGTTCATTTCGCCAGGTTTGGGGGGTAACCCCGTGGAGCTTGCGAAACTGACGGGTAAAGTAACCGGCGTCGGCATAGCCAATGGTCTCTGCGATCTGTTTGATCGATTGGGCGGTTTCTCTCAACATTTTTCGGGCCTGGACCATCCGCCGTTCAATGATCCAGCTTTTGACCGTCCGCCCGGTGTGACTTTGGGAAAGATTGGTTAGATAGGCGGGGGAGTAGCCCGCTGCGTGGGCCACATCCCCCAGGTTGATGGGTTGGCTGTAGTGGGTTTCGATGAACTGAAAAACAGCGGCCAGCTTGGGACAGTTGGGGAAGATGGTTCTGGCCTCTAGAGGTTGGGACGGCATTGATGACGATTGCTGCAGGGTGCGCAGACAGCTGCGTTGGATGTCTTCTTGGCGTTGCAGGCGGGTTGCGATCGCGCTCAAAAATTGCTCTACGGTGCAAGGCTTGGTCAAATAGTCATCGGCTCCAAGGGCCATGCCTTGCCGTAAATCTGCCATCGTGACTTTGGCGGTCAGAAAGATAAAGGGCGTTGACA
>JBCCRZ010000374.1:0-6185 GCA_039200855.1 Cyanobacteria bacterium P01_D01_bin.44
AGTTTTACAGACTGACTACTTTCTCTACGGCCTGTTTATTGGTTTGGCGGGTGTTCCAGCTAATTGGCTCGGTAAGCTGGTGCTAAGGAGAATCAGCGAAGATCGATTCAGATCTATGGTCTTTGGGTTTGTCGCTCTCAGCGGCATTGTTATGCTGTGGGAGCAGCGAAGCGTTCTGGCATTTTTTTAGAAGACGCCCTGATTAAGACGACGTGATCGGGCTAATCATTCGCTAAACCACTGCCCCCGCGCATTCGTAGATAGGATTTAGCTCTAAGCACTCTCGATAGATTTCATCCAGGAGTCGCTGCTGCAAGCTCATAAACATAGCAAAGCCTTCAAAAATCCAGCACTGCAGTTGAAAAGAGGACTCTGAACGATACTGTACCAGGGTTTCTAATAGTTGGATGCCTGTAAACTCGGTGCTCTCGAGCCCTTGCCACGGGCCTCGGCCCACTAAACGACACCAGGTTTGACGATCTTGTAAAAAGTTAGCTGGCAGATGCCCTGATAAGGCTTCAAAAAACTCATTGCAAATAGGGGTTTGCTGCATAAACTGCCCGAGTAACCGCTGCTCGTAGGTGTCTGAGACATCTGAGGCTGCATGGACCCCTGCCGCATTGAGTAAGGACACGACACGGCCTGGTTGACCTTCGTAATATCGGACAAATTCACCCTCCAGGTGAGACAACCAATCGGGAAGGGTCAAGAGTAAATTTCGCTCATCGGGTAGGAGTCCTGCATAGTCTCCTGCGGCTCTTAAAACGCTCTGTACGAGGCGGCGTCTAGATACCCGCTCTCCGGCTAAGATACTCGTTATTAGCTGCTCAGCAATATCGGCCCCACAGTCTGACTCTTCGCTCACCATAGTCCCTGGTGTCATAAAGGTATATCGCGACAGCGCAATCGAGCTAGCCAGGCGAGTCGCTGCCGCCGCGGCGTAGCTATTGAAATGGCTATATCGATGCAAAAAGAGATACCAGGTTATCGGATCTCGACTGGCCAGCTCGAGCACAGCTCTAAAGGAGCTACTCAGCTTGGAGAAATCGAAATGTTCCTGAATGTAAGCTTCGGAGAAATACTGCATGTCTCTTTCTAGCAGCGATGCACAATCTGATATATCGAGATTGCCCGCTTTAGTGACAAAGATCACAGGTTCTCTATGGGATTTCTATGAGGAGGCGGTTAAGTGGGTGACAATGGGGTCGGTGGATTTGCGGAAAGCGTTTGATAAAACCCTAACAATTCCTTCGCCAGTGCCTTGTTTGTATACTGCTGCATCGCACGCTCATAGCCTTTTTGGGCTAGGGTTTTGTGCAATTCAGGTTGTTGGATTAATTTACTTAAGCAATCCGCTAGGTGATTCGATTGCCCTTCTGGGAAAGTGAGCCCGGTGTCTTTAATCACATGGGGAATTTCGCCGGAGTCAGAGCCAACCACGGCGACACGGCAGGCCATCGCCTCGATCAGGACATGACCAAACTGTTCTTTCCAGCCGGTGGCGGTCATGGTCTTAAAGTCGTAGGTGGTCTCAGAGGGTAGCACCAGCGTGTCCATCAGGTTTATATAGTGGGGGACATCATCGTGGGGAACGCTTTCAACCCAAGAAATACGGTGATCGATGCCCAATTCTGTGGCCTGCTGCTTTAACGAATCTTTTAAAGGGCCTCGGCCTAGGAGTACGGTTTTCCAGCTGAGATCTTTGATCGCGCTCAGGGCTTTGAACAGGGTTGAGAGCCCTTTCTCGGGGACAAAGCGACCTACAAAGCCGATCACAAAGTCGGTGGGGGCAATCCCGAGTTGCGATCGCAGCTCAGGCTGGGGTTGGGGTGCAAAAATGCCCTCATCCACCCCTAACTGCGGCATGATGCACATCGGGCCACTGTATCCACGCTGCCGTAGAATATCAGCCCCGTCCTGGTTGCCAACCACAATTCCGTCGGTTTGCTTGAGGTTGTAGCTTTCCAGCAAAGAGACTGGAAACTTTAGGTCGTAGGGTAAATTCCACCAGGTAAAGAAGAGATTCTTGGCTTTAAGACCCAGCAGACGATTAAGGGTAATCAACTCAGCATAGGCCAGCGCTTTAGACCCCTGCTCTACTTGAATGATATGGGGGCGAAATTCTCTCAAGAGGGTCACTAAATCTAGCCCAAAGCTCAGCAGGCCTTGATTGTTTTGGCTAAAGTTAGACACCGGTACTACTCGAAATGAGCCTTCCTCTTTATATTCCGGCTCAATGATGCGATTTTGGACCCCGCCTGGGTTCCAACGTTTGGGCACGACTAGCGTCACCTCGATATCGGGGGCAAGCTGGGCCAGTGCCCGATATTTTTCGCAGTTGAGATCAACGATATAGGTGTGACTCGCAACCAGAATACGCATAGAAGTAAAAATAAGGGTATCTGTTTAAGTTAGAAGGGGTTGGATGGGTGAGGGGGCAAGGGGAGCAGAGGAGGCAAAGGAGGAAAGACACGGAGATGGGGAGACGCGGGGACGCGGAGATGGGGAAGGCAGGGGAGCTAGGGTAGGGACTGCTCCATTCACCACCTCACACCCAAAATCTAAAATCTAAAATCTAAAATTCTCAAACCCACTACTCACTACCCACACACTTCCCCCTTCGCCTTTTACCCAACTGCCGCTGCATCTCGGGACGCAGTTGGCATCTCCTGGGCTGGCAAACTATAAAGTCGACCTTGCTTGCCTCTTGGATTTAGCAGTGTGCCGCAGGCTTTGAGCAGCCCTAGGCCATAAAATCCCAATCGGCTGATCACCTTGATGGGGGAGCCGCTCTTGTTGCAGGGAGGATTGCCCAGCACGTGGCAGTCAAAAAGCCGCCCTGAGAGTCGCAAAAACTGCCACGGGGTGAGGTTTTTGAGGGCCATCAAAAAGTGATTGTGGTAAAAGGTAACCTGGTATTGCAGTGAGCGGGTGCTGATATCGTGACAGCCGCCAGTTTCCTCACCCAGATGTACCAGGTGGGCGTCTGGGTCGTACCAGATTTTAAGGCCCGTATCTCGAATATGCAGGCAAAAGTCGGACTCTTCACGGACGGCGCTGCCCTCAAATCGCTCATCGAAGCGGAGGCCGTGTTGCTCAAATAAAATCCGCCGAAAGGACATATTGCAGCCTCGGGCGGTGAGGACCTGCTGGGGCTTAACGGTGTGGACCAGATCAATGTGGTACCAAGCGATGCCTGGGTCCATGGCCTCGGGAGGGAGGGTCTCAATCCGTTTGGCGGATTTTGACTCGGCCAACTTCATGCGGTCAAAGACTCGACCGGCCACTGCGGCGATATCGGGACGGTCCAGGTAGTTTTTGGCGTGGGCTTTGAGAAAATCAGCGGGAAGCTCAACGTCGTCGTCAATAAACAGCAAGATTTCCCCTTGCGATCGCTCAATGGCATAGTTCCTGGCGGCGGGTAAACTGGCCCATTGGACCGTGTAGATATGAACCTGGGGGTGCTGACTCACCTGCGCCAAAAACGCGGTGGTTTCGTCTGTGTGCTGCTGGGTCTGGTCTACCACGATCAGCTCAAAAGCTGGGTAGGTTTGGTCCAGCACACTCTGAATAGACGTACACAAGACCTCTTCCCGTCCATAGGTGGGAATAATGACCGACATCAAGGGCCATTGGATAGCAGAACCGTTCATAGCCGTTCGTGAATAGTTGCGTTGAAGATAATCGGGTCGAATAAGTGCGAAACTCAAGTCGCCTAGCTCCCGCTAGACATACTCTGGAATCTTCTTCTTGCGTCGGGATTTGGTCTTTTTACCCGCCTCTTTGTCAGCCGCCTCTTTGGCCAGTAGACGCTCCCGCTTGTCTAATTGAGGGATCCTCAAGGTAATACCGGCGGCTAGCCAGTAGTAGACGGCGACGGGGTCAACATCCAGGGGATAGTAGTAGGGGAAAAAGCTAATAAACATGACAAATACCCACATGGATGCTGCATAGCCCCTTAGGTTCTTGTCTTTGGTGGCACGATAGGCTTTAAAGGTGCTGACTGTCAGCGTAGCGTAGAGGGCGACTACAGCAATCAGCCCCAGCGGCCCCAACTCGTACAGTAGTTTAGGATGATAGGTCTCGATAAGTCGGACCTGACCAAATGTACGAGCTGCATTCGTCCCCCGAGCCAGGCCTTTTCCTAACAGGCCCTCTTGTTCTTCAGCAATCTCAGTAAACTGTTGAGCCACAAATTCGTGGGGAGGCGAAGCATTCCAGCGAGATTGGAAGCTTTCAATGCGAGCTTGCAAAACTTCTGGGTTGCGAATCGTCAAAAAAACCAGAATTAGCCCGAGCACAACCCCAATGGGAATAAACCGCTTGAGGTTGGCGATTTGCCCTGTCAAGATAGACAACCCAAGCACGGCAATCGGTACTAAAAAGAGGGCAATCCGCTGGCCTGAGACGACCGCCATTACCAGGATGGAGACCATGGATATAATGCCCATCAGCCGCCAAAAAGGGGATCGATCATTAAAAGTCGTTCCGAAGCTAAAGAAGGCGCTCGAAATTAAGAACCAGCCCCACTGCCAGGGCGCAACAAAAGTGCCAGGTAGTCGAATTTGCCCAAACTGAGGCGAGTAGAGCAGTGAACCTCCAACAAAGCAGCGAGCCCCCAAGCCGGCTCTAAAATTAGCCACCCCGACCCCCTGAGTACCGGCACAGATGCCAGTTCTGAGCATGAAATACTGAATGAACCCCAAGGCGCAGGCAATGATCACCACCACTACTTGAATCCGCAGAAGTAGATAGAGATCCTCTTTAGTGCGCATCAAATAGTAGATACAGGTAATTAAGGGTAGATAGCCCAGCAAAATCTTTAACCCCAGAAGCCCCATAAACAAGGGATATTCGCTGCCATCTGATTGAAACTGCTGGGGCAGATTGACTAGCAGCAAGGTCATCATCGCAATTGTAAAGACGATGCCAAGGGGGACGCCGATGGCTTTGGGGAGTAAAATCGGCAGTCGTTTACGGCGACAAAACTGAATCACTCCAATCAGGGCTGGTATATAGAAGGCATCTTTAGCGAGTTGCAGGATAGGGTTACCGCCCAAGGCATAGACCACCGTGCCAGAAAAGGGAATGTAAAAAATGAATGCATACAGAGCGTAGCGCTGATATTTGAAGGATAGGGTTAAGCACAGTAGCGCAGCGGTTAACCCAATACCTAGCGTGGGCTCAGTGAGCAAGCCCACTAGCAACCCCGCAAAGCCAGATCCTACAAAGGCCAAGAGGGTAAATTGAATCAGCTCATTGCGAGTTTTTGCCAGCTGTCGTGCCTGGGCTCTTTGCTCTTTGCGACTCAGGACCGGCTCCTCTGCTGGACCTGACTCTAGTTTGGCTTTTGTTTTTTTCTTTAATGTTTTGGCCATAACCTGCCCGAGAAAAATTAGGCTGAATCAACCTTTGCATCTAACCAACGGATTTAAACCGACGTATCTAATTCAAGGTACCCAATCCGCTTACCCAACCAATGTATCCAAAAAGCTTGAACTGATGGCAAGGGATTCATTGGGTTTTAGGGCGTTTTAGGGCTAGGGGCTAAACTTTCGCAAAAGTTTTACCGAAGTTCTCAGTAACTTTAAGGTTATCGTTCTAAACCTTTGAGGTTACCGTCCGAGTAAATTGGGGACATCGCTACATCCCCCAGGAATCGTGGTTCGGGTTTGATTGCCGCCCCAAGCACAGCAGTAGCAGCGCTGGATTTCAGACAATCGCCTGACGTTGGTGAAGTCGGCACCCTCGACCACGGCTCCGGTGAACTCACCGGTTTCATAGTTGGGGGTATCGGTGCGGGTGCGGGGGGAGGCGGTCTCAACCTCGCCATAAAATAGTCGGGCCCCCATCATGTCTGCCTCTATCAGGGTGGCATCGCACAAAATGGTGCGCGACAGATTGGCTCGTACTAAATTGACGCCGGATAGATTGGCTCTGATCAAATTAGCGTTGCTTAAATCAACCCAACGCAAATCATTATTGGCCAGATCCCCAGCGGCTAGCATCACCCCGAGGTCAATCACTCGAATCCCCTCCATGCGATCTTCGGCGTATCCGCCAGTGCCATCGAGAATCGGGCGACCCAGACGACGATCGCGGGCCAGGGGGGTCAGTAGTCTAGACCCAGAGAGAAATCGCAGTACTTTAGATTTGCCAGCGGCATCGACACTGCTGAGGATAGC
>JBCCRZ010000375.1:0-6183 GCA_039200855.1 Cyanobacteria bacterium P01_D01_bin.44
ATGACCTCGGTGCTAAGCACGTTTGCGAAGAATGCTTTGGTCCGCTAGAGGTGGCCTACGATTACGATGCCATTCGGAGCAAGGTTTCTCGAGAAAGTATTGAAGCGGGTCCCAATTCTATCTGGCGCTATCGGGCCTTTTTGCCCGTCGAGACCGACACTCCCATCGATGTCGGCACTGGCATGACTCCACTGCTCAAAGCCAATCGGCTGGCGCGTCGTCTGGGTCTTAAAAATCTCTACATTAAAAATGACGCGGTCAATATGCCCACCCTCAGCTTTAAGGATCGGGTGGTGTCGGTGGCGCTGACCCGCGCTCAAGAGCTGGGCTTTACCACGGTGTCCTGTGCCAGCACCGGAAATCTGGCGAATTCAACGGCTGCGATCGCAGCCCACGCCGGGCTTGACTGCTGCGTCTTTATCCCCTCTGACCTCGAAGCTGGGAAGGTACTCGGCACCCTGATCTACGACCCCATCGTCATGGCGGTCGAGGGCAACTACGACCAGGTCAACCGCCTCTGCTCTGAAGTCGCCAACACCCACGGCTGGGGCTTTGTGAATATCAACCTGCGTCCTTACTATTCTGAAGGGTCTAAGACCCTGGGCTTTGAGGTGATTGAACAGCTCGGTTGGCAGCTGCCTGACCACATCGTGGCCCCCCTCGCTTCGGGTTCACTGTTCGGCAAGATCTACAAAGGGTTCAACGAGTTTGTGAACGTTGGTCTAGTAGACGAAAAACCGGTTCGATTTAGCGGTGCCCAGGCCGAAGGCTGCTCCCCCATCTCCCAGGCATTCAAAGAAGGCCGCGACTTTATTAAACCCGTCAAACCCAACACCATCGCTAAATCCATTGCCATTGGCAACCCCGCAGACGGCGTCTACGCCCTGGATATTGCCCGCAAAACCAACGGCAATATCGAAGACGTCACCGACGCTGAGGTTATCGAAGGCATGAAGCTATTAGCCGAAACCGAAGGCATCTTCACTGAAACCGCGGGTGGCACCACCATTGCTGTGCTCAAGAAACTGGTCGAAGCGGGCAAAATCAACCCCGATGAAACCACCGTGGCCTACATCACTGGCAACGGCCTAAAAACCCAGGAAGCCGTCCAAGGCTACATCGGCGAGCCCTTCACCATCGAACCCAAACTCAACAGCTTTGAGCATGCGTGGGAGCGGGCGAATACGTTGAATCGGTTGGATTGGCAGCAAACGCCGGTCTAGCGGAGGATCTGGGTAGTGGGTAGTGGGTAGTGGGTTATCTCCCTCATTTTCATATCCCACCCTCTTTTGTTCCCTCTACCCTCCACCCTCTACCCTCCACCCTCCACCCCCAAACTTGTTGTTCATTACTAAATTGTTTTTCTTCCCAACATGTCCATCAAAGTTCTCATTCCAACCCCCCTTCAAAAGTTCACTAATAACGAGGCCACCATTGAGTGCGAAGGCGGCAACATTGTTGACTTACTCAATACCCTCGAAGGCAATTTCCCAGGGATCAAAGCCCGCCTGTGCGACGATCAAGGAGAGCTGCGTCGGTTCGTCAATTTCTACGTCAACAGCGAAGATATTCGTTTTTTAGACGGCAAAGAGACCTCTCTCAAGGATGGGGATGAGGTCAGCATCGTCCCGGCAGTCGCTGGGGGTTAAAACCAAATAAGTAGGTGGACACAATCAAATATGAGTCTAGTGTAGGTTGCGGTTGAGGAACGAAACCCAACGCCCGCATGGGTTACGCTTTGAGGCGTTGGCAGGATTGCCAACGCCTTTTTTATGACGATTTACAATGGCTATCTACAATGCTGGCCGATTAGCATTATGGATTAAAGCATTGCGGCAGTGGTTATAACAAAATCAGCACCAACAGCCACAAAAGACCAAGAAATGCCACAAATCCACCAGGGCCCTGGGGCGAATCTTTCTTATCTTTCTGGGAAAGATTGCGCTTAAAATCACAACTCAAACAGTAGTAAATTCCATCTGTGTGTCTGACAATGCTTTGTTCGTGGCATTTGGGGCATTCGGTCCCAGCATGGGCTGTGGGCGAAGGCTTTGAAATAGTAGACTGAGCACCAGATTTCATAAGGATCACCTCAAGCGCGAGTTACAACAGGAATTCAATGACGAGCGACTACAGCAGCTATGGTGGTAACTGTTCAGAGTCTTAGCAAAACCCACCTTTGAAAGGCTTACCCTTATTTCAACAAGCATTTTTGAGATCGACAATACACGTGCAAGAAGTTTCACAGGCTAACAGGCAATTACACTTTTCTCAGTGGTTTTAAGCTATAAACCCGTCAATTTCAATACACTTCCTGCAGAGAATATTTTGTTAAGTATTCGTTTAAACACGCATTTGTGAAGTCAATTTATGTTAATTTCACAAATATGTACGTTAGTAACCGTGAACATTGGTGCCAGACTTTCACTCAAAGTTGAAAGAGCTAAGTCCAAGACGCAAAGAGGTCCTTCAGCGCTGGTTGGCTGGCCAAACCGATAGGCAGATAGCAGCAGAACTGGTCATTACAGAGGGTACAGTTCGCAAACATTTTGAGTCGCTGATCAAGCTTTTCTTAGGCTCGCGACCTTATCCTGACAATCGTTCCAGGCGAGATGAGCTGAAGGATCTCTTTCGGCAGCAGCGTCCTGATATGGTTGCTGGTTTTGTCGAGCAGCCCCTTCCAATCAACCCGGTCCAAACAGTGACGAGTCAGACTTTTTGGACTGCAGGTCGCCCAGGCATTCACCATGAAGACACCCTAGTTAACCCCTATGATCCCTGGACCCCAGTGGGGACAAACCGCTTTGTAGGACGACAGCGCTTGCTAAGGCGACTCCAAATCGCGTTAGAAGATCGCCACAGTGTCTCTATCGTGGGCGATTGGCGCATTGGCAAAACCTCTGTCCTAAAAGCATGGGTCAAACAGCTCGAAAAACGCGGACGCTTTGTTAAATTTGTCAGCGGGGAGGAGGCAGCAGGGGCCTCACAAGAAGCTTTCGTCTCAACCATTACTGAGCGACCTCTAACCACCTCGGATGCCGATACTGCGGCCAATGTATTGCTGCGTTGGGCACAGGACGTTGCGCTGCCGAATATTCCCCCCGTGATTATCGTCGACGAAACCGACGGACTGATCAGTCGCTCTGAGTACCGCTTTTTTGAGCGTCTCCGGGCTATGCTCGGCCAGGTCTTATTTGTACTAGCGTCGCACCAAAAATTAGTGGAGGTGTTTGAGGAGGTCATGGGTAAAACATCCCCATTTACCAATCGTTTGCAAGAACTTCAGCTGGGGCTACTAGAACCTAATGAAGCAGCCACAATCATCAGTTGGGGCACGTATATCTTTCAAGCCAAAGGAGCCCAACTTTTACAAACCTGGGCCGGGCAACATCCTTTTTATCTACAGCTACTAGGGCGATATCTGGTAGAGGCTTGCCACGAGGGTCAACCATTTGATGACGCGTTAGATCGCTTTATGAACGAAGCATTTTCTCGATTACACAGTCAGTGGCGTGTGCTCAGTCAGCGAGAACAGGAAGATCTCTATGAGCATATCCGTACAGGGCAGCCCGTACTCCGCAGATCGCTACGCATGCGGGGGATGGTGACCTCTCAGGGCGAGCCTTTCGGGCAACTTTTAACCGAATGGTTGAGGGAGCAAAAATAGTGAACCACGCTCCAAAAATACCCGGGGCATTTCATCTCCTGTGGATGCTGTTTATGCAGCCGGTTGAGCTGCGCGAACGACTCAAAACGTTTGCGATTTATGAGCCTAATGCTAACCTCCTAAAGCTTTGGCACGGCCATCGTGAACAAAGGCGATATGCCCAACAAATGCTACTGCTGTTGTTGGGGCTGGTGCCGATTGCGATCGCAGCCGTTACCTGGGCCATCACTCACATCGACGATAGACTGATTAACCTACAGATTTTGAGTATCAGCCTGACGTTGAGCATTTTACTCGGCATCGGCATTGGCACCATTGGCAGTCTGGCCGTTGGGCTCTTACTCGAAATCAATGTTGCTCTATTTGGGACAATCGCTGCTTTCCACCCCCCGTGGCTCGACACAGATATAAGATTAGGCATTGCAGTTGGGCTCACACTCAGCATTACGGTTGCAATCGCCCATAGCCTATTCACAGGCATCATCTTAGATTTTTTCTCCCTTGTCATCCTCAGCATGGCGATCGCGTCGGTGCCCTATCTTGCTCCGATCATTGTGGCAGCTTTAGGGATTTCAGAAGGGGAACTCCGCCCAGCCCCCAATGCCATTATCCCAGCCGGTTTAGCGTCACTCTTTGCCACTTCTCGGATGCTGTTTTATCCGATCGAAGCCTTGATTTCTATCGTTCTTTTCTCAATCCAAAAAATCCTCCGAAAATTCTCTAATCTGTCAACGCTAAGACTGTCACCGATTTATTGGCACGAACTTAGTTATTTCCGGTATCCCTTTCTATCCAGGCACATTTTCTCGACGGCCCTCAGAAATAAGTGGCTTGCCCGTCAGGCCATCTGTCGCTGTACCCTGTCTGCTGGGCAAAAAAAACTTAGTCGCATCACTATCACCCGGTTACAAGCCTGGGAACTTACCCAGCAGGCTAAACATAGAAAGTTTAGTCAAACAATGACACTACAAGGAGACTGGTTGTCAGACACTGACAACGCTAGCAGTATTTTCCAGGCCTTTAAAGAGGTCGCCATTTATCTCAATGAAGCTGCTAATGTCTCCTTTCCCTATCGCCGTATTCGCCATCTAGAAATGGCCCAAACTGCTCTCAAAAAACTAGAAAATACGATCCTGGCCAGTGAGTCTGCGGGCGCACATATTTTTTACCCTGCGCTTAAAACCTGGCAGGAGCTGGTGAAAACCTACCGTCAGGAAACCGAAGCTGATGCCCAGAAACAGATCCCAAACGTGTTTCAAATCGATGCGGGCCTTGGGGAAGGGCTAGATACCCTGTGGGAGCGTGAAGACGTTGTGCAGTCGATTCATGATGCTATCTGCCTGCCCCATCAAAGCCGATTAGTCACCCTATTTAGCCCCCAGAAGTTCGGCAAAACTTCTTTGCTAAAGGCATTACCTAATTTACTGCCTGACTTGATCTGCATTTTTTTGGATGTCCAAGACAATGTTGTCAGATCGTCCCACGAGCTTTTCCAAGCCCTCGTAGACCAAACCCAACAGCAGGTTAAGGGGCGCTATCACCTTGAGCTACCTGCTTTATCAGTAGGGGAGGGTTACAAATCCTTTCAAACCTGGTTCGAGCGGCTTGAAAAGGTTTGCGATCGCCCTATTTTATTCTGCATTGACGAATTTGAGGGCATAGAGGAAAGCCTGAGCCAGCAAGATCTAAACATCACCTTAAAAATTGTGCGATTTACGACCCGAAAACAACATCACATTGGCTGGTTGTTTGCAGGCAACACCACTCTGGAGGATATGTCGGACGCCTGGTATAGACATCTTGGCCATTGCCAGGAGCTAAAACTCGATTACTTAAACCAAACGTCAGCTCAGCAGCTATTAACCCAACCCACTCCTATTTTTCCAAGAGATGCCATCCCGTCCGCCGTTGCAAAATCTATCTACCAACGAACCAGCGGTCATCCCTATCTGCTCCAACTCTATGGCTCATTGATAGTAGACCACCTAAATAACACAGGCCGTACCCAGGCAGCCTTGGATGATCTTGTAGAGATTGATTTTGAAATGCTCAACCGGGCAGATTCCTATTTCAAAGGAATTTTTCGCCTGATCCCGACTCCGATGCAGTTGCCGCTGCGGCAGCTAGCCCAAGATTCACAAGACCTCAATTCACATAGCATCAATGCACACAACGTAAATATTGAGCCCGAAACCCGTCAGTGGCTCCTTAAACAGGGCCTGATTAAACCTGACAATACCATTCGAGTTCCAATTTTTAGACGATGGCTTAGCGAAGAAAGCAGCGGAGCCTGAGAGCATGACAATTGAGATTTACACTGCTTTTGAGCCATGGATTACTGGGACATCAACCACTGGGACTCATGGGGCCACGCTAGTTGAAAGTGAGAATTTGCAACCGACAAGTTGGGGTTATAGTATGGATCAGCTTGCATATAGCCGGTCTCCTCAAAGCGTCGATGCAATGCCCCTAGCTCCTCCGGTGCTACCCCCTCCTGGCGGCTCGCTGACTCGTAG
>JBCCRZ010000376.1:0-6169 GCA_039200855.1 Cyanobacteria bacterium P01_D01_bin.44
ACCTGTTTCAACATCTCCACCAGCGTATGATGGGCGTCTTTGGCATCTTTGAGGGGATGATCAAAAGCAACTCTGACGGGAATGGTTTGCTCAGCGACCTGGGCTTCGAGATCCATGCCTTCGGCATCAATGGCTTTCATGGTTGCAGCCGTGGCAGTTTGGGAGCCTCCAAAGGTTTTGACATAGAGTAAAACGGCGTCAGCGTGGTCGTCATTCATGTGTTTACAGATGCGATCGCTAACTTCTGGGGGAATGGGAGGTGCAATTGGCTCTGACATACAAAAATCCCTTAAACTACTTCTCTATGACTCCAAGATCTTGATGATACCGTCACTCCCCCCTGACACCGAACACCCCTGGTCATCAGGCCACCTCTTTCAAAGTCCCGGTGGGCACCTGACCTATCGCGTCGTGGGGCCCTGCTGTCGTTTGTTTGACCGTGAGCAGCTGCCCTGGCCCTGCTGTCGTATCCAATGGCGAGGTAAAGAGCCTAGCTGGCGGCGCATAGGCCGACGACTCATCCCCGATCTCGCAACTCGCAAACATCCATCTTACAGTGTTGAGATTGTAGGTCAGGGCTACCGGGATGATCCTTTTGTAACCACGCTCTACACCGTCAAGCTAGGGGCTGATCTGCAAAATTGGTGGCATACCAAACATTTGACCGCCGCTGACCTTGCCAGCCTCGAGCCGCGTCAACCCTTAGTAGAGTCGCCTGACCTGTTACTCGCTGGAGACAGCTCTGTACCAGCGGCTAAGCCGCTGGCCGTAGCAACCCCTGCCGAATGACTACATCCGGTTTTTCCAAACATACAAATTAGAACCCCGTGCTCTCCTGACTTTTGGATTCTAGATTTTGATTCCTAACGCCTGATCATTCCTGACTTGGATGGTTTCAGCCAGGTATCTGATTAAATCTCGAGGTCTTGGATCCCGACATCGCCTTCACAGGGCACACGGCGATACTCTGTGCCTGACCACATAATTGCACCGCACAGGTTGGCTCCATCAAAATTCACTTCATGGAAGAGAGTTTCGTCAAAGGTGGCGTCCTGCAGGCTCGCTGCGGTGAAGAGTGTCTGATTGATAAATGACTCGATTAAGGTGGCCCCGATCAGGGTTGCCCCAGAAAAATCAGCCTGATTTAGGAGGGCGCGAAACAAGTCAGCCTCTTGGAGATTGGCTGATCGCAGGCTGGCATTGGCCAGGTTAGTAAAAGCCAAATTGGCCCCTTCTAGATTGGCATTATCGAGAACTGCAAAGAACAGATTAGCCCCTTCTAAGTTGGCGCTGCTCAGATCTGCACCTGACAAATTAAGGCGACGCAAGTCAGCATCGACCAGATCGCAGTTTGCACATTCTTTGGTATTGATCAAACGCTCAACATCATCAGGGTTGGCTGCTTGAGCAGTCACGCTAACGCCTAACCAAATCAGCGCAGCTGTGCCAACCGACAACGCGACCCTGTCTCGACTGCATTTGACTAACCAGTTCGCTATTTTTTGAAACATGGACGCCTATCTGCTCCGAAACAACTGAGAATAAACTACCCGAGAAATTCCCTCTATGGTGTCAAATTTTGGAGGTGTCCGGCAAGGTTTGTTTGTGTTTATGGTGAATTTTGCAATGGAACTGTGTGCTCAGTTGGTTCTTGATGGGTTCTTAATGGGTTCTCAATTGTTTATTTAACCTTGGCCACATCCAGACCTGTTGTTTGCTTGACGGGAAAACTTAAGTTTTCAAACTGGATGTGGTTTACGTGGACAGTTTCCGCAATTTTGGTCAAAAGCCGCTGTGGCAAAATATTTTGCTCAACCGAGGTAATCATTTACAAAGTATCCATTTACAAACCAATTCGGCCGTGTTGGCAGCTGCTAGTATAAATTGATTCAAAATCATGTCCTACTAGCAAACTTCGGTTTTCTAATCTGTTGGATGTGGCCCAGATTAATTTAGCAACCGCAGCGCCTGCTGACGCTGTTTAGGGTCATCCTACCGAGCGCTGCCTGATTAATTGAAATTAAAAAAGGAAGATCATTGACGATGAAACCATTGCGTTTGAAAGTGGCGATTATGGCAGCCGCAGCCTTAACGATGACCACTGGGTTACAGTTGGCGCGTGCTCAAAAATCTGCTACTCAGACATCTACCCCAGTAAACTCTCAAGTCTTACTGGCTCAAAGCGCAACCTTTGGCTCAGCAGAAACTGATCAGGCCCCCTTTGTGCTGATTGCACAGCCTACCAGTCGACTTGGTGGCAGACAACGCTACGGTCTGATGATCATCGAGCAGAGGCAGTCGGAGCCCCTTTGCTGGGACGAATCAGGGTCAAACCCCACCCAAATTCAACCCCTCCTGCTGAATTTTGACTTTACAGGCATTTGTGGCAAGGCGACTGACACAAATGGTTATTTAGTTCGGGCCGGTGGGGAAGACCTCAGATACGACCCAGTTTTGGAAGAAATCGATGGTCGCTTGGTGTTGTTTGGGATTCCTCGGAGAGGCGTAGAGGGGGAGCGCATCGTCATCGGTCAAACCGATGGTATCGCCCCGAATGGGTTTACCAAAATTTTCCTTAATACTGGTTGGCGGTTGGCACGACAGACCTTTGATGGTAACCCGACCGGACGTACCTACCTGGCAAATGACTTAACCTTAGCTCAGCTAGCCCAGCAGGGAGGCACACCGACGCCAAGCCCGACGCCAAGCCCGACCCCCACACCGACCCCGGTTGCGACCTTCCCTGATACCCGTGGGGACATTTATCAACAACAGATTGCCCGGGCGGTTCAGATTGGTTTTATTGCGGGCTTCCAGGATGGCACATTTGGCCCGCAGCGACCTGTAACCCGCGAACAGCTCGTTTCAATGGTGATCGAGGCGCTGGATAGCGAAGAGAATATCTCAGTTGCACTACCTAATCAGGTCACCAGCGCCCCCTTTAGCGATGTACCTGCCAACCGTTGGAGCGCTGCTAAAATCCAGTTTGCCAGCCAAAACGAAATTGTCAGCGGTTATCCTGAAGGGACTTTTCGCCCTGAAGCTGAGGTGACGCGGGCAGAAATGATGGCGGTGCTGCGCAAAGCTTCCAAGTTCCGTAAGCGCCAATTGAACCAACCTGATACATTAACCCCCACCCAGGCGAACTTTGAGTTCTCAGATACTGAGGGGCACTGGGCACAGAATGTCATTATCATAACGTCGGCTTATTGTGGCATTGCAACGCCGCTCAATGAGACGGGGACCGCGTTTGCCCCTAACTCCAGCGCATTGCGAAACTACGCAGCGACGGCAGTGGTACGCATGATTGATTGTCCAAATTAATTGGCAGAGAGTCATTCTAAACGGAAAGGGGCGGACATGATTCGCCCCTTTCCGTTTATTTAGCCGTCCTTATTTAGTAGCTCTCAGCAGGCCAAAGCGGATCAGACCACGCCTAAAGCCCGAGGACATAAGCCTCAGCGACAGTGCCCCTTGGAGGGTTGATTTACCCGCCATCAGAAGTTTTATAATCACTGATGGCTCCAGGGCTGAGCACATCACCTCGTCCCAAAAGGGAGCAACGGCTTTGGACCAGTCAGCGGTGTGAATCTGCTGAAAGCCGATGTCGGTTGCGATCGCACCATACTCTGGCAGCGAGATCACATAGGGCAAACAATACACCTCATAAATCGCCTTGAGATGTCGCTGCTCATCCAGGGTAAGCATCCCTGCCAGGGAGTCGGTGGGGCGATGGCACCAGGTTGCCATCAAAAACCGCCCCCCTGGTTTAAGCTGGCGGTAACATTCTTGTAAAAACTGACGCTTGTCGGGCATGTGTTCGCCACTCTCCAGCGACCAGATCAAATCAAAGGAATCCTCTGGGAACGACGTCTCAAGCGCGTTAGCAACTTGAAAACAGGCAGCTGGGCCAGCCTCGGTTTCGATTGGGATGCCGGTTGCTTGGGCGCGTTCGGTCGCACGACTCGCCTGGACGGGGCTGAGGGTGATACCCACAGCGTTAGCTTGAAATTTCTGAGCTAGATAGAGGGTACTGCCACCAATACCGCAGCCCGCATCCAGAATGTGGCTAGCTGTTTGCACCTCGCCCCAGCCCAGCAACTCGTCCATTAAATCAATTTGGGCCTGGTAGCGATCTTTGCGAATATTGCCCGTGGGTCCGTAATAGCCATGGTGCATGTGCTCGCCCCAAACCTGTTCCCATAGCTGGGAGGAAGCATCGTAAAACTGACCGATGCGTGTATAGAGATCTGACATGGGTTTCCTATAGATAGGGTCGAGATTTATAGGCTCGCGTGAAAATGTCCTTGCGAAAATGAGAGACTGAACGCAGACATTTTAACGCCCAGAGAAATTTTGCCCAGAGAAGTATCGCCCTATCATGACCGTTTCTAGAACCGTCTGCATCGGATTTTTGACCGTCATTACTGTCGGGGCCTTACTGCTGATGCTGCCGATAGCCACTGCTTCTGGGGACTGGAACCACCCAATCGTGGCATTGTTTACAGCCACCTCTGCCGTCTGTGTCACCGGGCTGATTGTGGTAGATACGGGCAGCTACTTTTCCCCCCTGGGCCAGGGCATTATTTTGTTGCTGATCCAGCTGGGGGGGTTGGGCTATATGACCGCTACCACGTTTTTACTCTTGCTGCTGGGGCGACGGTTGGGGCTCAAAGATCGCCTCGCCATTCAGCAATCCCTGGACACCGCTGAGCTATCAGGGGTACGGGGGCTGATCATCTCGATTATTTCGATGACGCTGCTCTTTGAGCTGTCGGGGGCGTTTTTGCTGATACCTCGACTGTTTGAAGATTATGGCACGGGCCGAGGGCTCTGGCTGGCGCTTTTCCATAGCATCAGCGCCTTTAATAATGCCGGCTTTAGTTTATTCCCCGATAGTTTGGTGCAGTATGGTGCATCGGTATGGGTGAGCTTTGTGATTGGTGCCTTGGTGGTGATTGGCGGCATTGGTTACGAGGTGATTATGGAGCTGTTTATGTGGGTGCGCAATCTGATCCGAGGCCGCCGTAACCGCCAGGTGTTTTCTCTCCACTTTAAGGTGGTCACCAGCACCTCTATGGTCTTGCTCGCCCTGGGCACCGTCGCCTTGTTTTTCACAGAGTTTGATAACCCCGCCACGCTCCGGGGCAATCCGATTCAGGCGAAGCTGCTGATGGCGGGGTTTCAGTCGGTCATTACCCGCACCGCTGGCTTTAACTCTATCGACATTGGCGGCATGGAAAAAAGCTCTTTGTTTATTGCGATCGCACTCATGTTTATCGGCGCGAGCCCCGGCAGCACCGGCGGTGGCATTAAAACCACCACCGTCAGAATCTTAATCAACTGCACCCGCGCCGTCCTCCGGGGCAAAGACGAAGTTCTCTGCTACCAGCGGCAGATCCCAGATGCCCGGATTTTTAAGGCCGTGGGGGTGGTAGTGGCCTCGGGGCTAACGGTGGTGGTGGTGACCATTTTGCTGTCGATGACAGACCCCGGCATCGAGTTTATCGATCTACTGTTTGAGGCGGTCTCGGCCTTTGCCACGGTAGGGCTCTCTACCGGGATTACCGCCGATCTCTCCGTGCTGGGTCAGATGGTTTTGATTGCCACTATGTTCATCGGTCGGGTCGGCATTTTACTGATGATGGCCGCCCTACTAGGAGATCCCAGCCCCAGCATCATTCGCTATCCCGAAGAAGATTTGCTAGTGGGTTAGTCTTGTGTCAATCGCAAACTATTGTCTAGATGCTGAAATGCCAGTAATAAATTAGCCTGGGTCCAAAGCAACGGCGTGACATCATTAGGGACATACTGGCCATTTTCTAGATAGTAGAGCTCAGGACACTTGAATCCTCCAAAGGTTGAATCCTCAGCCGTGAGCTGACCCAAAGCGCGATTAAAGTAAAGGACTTGCTGGTCAAGATAGGTGGGGTCACCCGTGGTTTGATATTTCAGCCCAAAAATGACGGAAACAATCGGATCAAAGATGCACCACTGCGCCTCTTCGCCTTCTGTGAGTAAAGCATCTCGGGCAGACATATCATCGCTAAAGTCAATCGTCCTCGTCTCGGGAGATAGCTTTGTCTTGTAGTCCGCCGCCCAAAAGGAATCTCCCAAATATCGTTTAATGCCGTAATCACCTTGCAGATGGGTGATCACATTCTCCAAA
>JBCCRZ010000377.1:0-6166 GCA_039200855.1 Cyanobacteria bacterium P01_D01_bin.44
ATAATCCTGGAGCCACCGACAGCTTTGCTTAAGCAGGTCGGTGGCTCTCAGGTTCCAAATTCTGACGGTGCCGTCGGCGCTGGCGGAGGCCAGTCGCTCGCCTGCGCTATCAAAGGTGACCCGCCAGACGATACCGCGATGGCCGTCTAAGGTTTGCAACAGTCGCCCGGATCGGCTCCACAGTCGAATCGTCGTGTCATCACTGGCAGAGGCAATCATCTGTCGGTCGGGGCTAAAGCATAAACTACGGACCCAGTCGCGATGGCCGCGCAGGGCTAGCTGTTCTTTGCCGGATGGTGTCCATAATCGCAGGGTGCTATCGCTGCCACCGGAGCCAATCAGCTGCCCGCCGGGGCTAAAGACCGCATCCCAGGCCCCACCGCCGTGCTCGGCCAATAGCCTGCCGGTGCCCTTTTGCCAATCCCACACCCGCACGCTGCAATCTTCGCTGGCGGAGACTAAAAAACGACCGTCGGGGCTAAAGTTCAGACTCCAGACGGTGGCCTGGTGGCCTTCGAGCTGGCGGATGGGGGTGCCGTCTCGCTGCCACAGGTGGAGGGTGCGATCGCGCCCTGCTGTTGCCAGAGTCTCTCCATTGGGGCTAAACGCAACCGCCCAAACCGCATCTTGATGACCCTCCAGAGTTTTGTACAGGCTCAGCAAAGGCGCATCGGGGGGAGCATCGGCGTCGGAGCCCGTGATCCTCCAAAGCTTTACCGTGCCATCGGCGCTGGCAGATGCGAGTCTCTGTCCATCTGAGCTCCAGGCCACCCCGTAGACGCTACCCTGATGCCCCTCAAGGGTTTGCAACAACTCGCCGCTGGCGTGCCAAAGCTTTAGTTTGCCATCGGCCCCCGTCGAGACAAGCCAGTCCCCTTGGGGTTGCCAGCACACATCCCATACGATGCCCTGGTGGCCTTGGCAAATGACCGGCTGATGCCCGCTCAGACGCCAAAGTCTCACCGTGTCATCGTCGCTGGCAGACACTACTGTCTCGCCATCGGGGCCGATATCTACGCTCAAAACGCTGCTACGATGGCCCCGCAAGGTTTGCAAGATCATCCCCCTGGCATCCCAGATTTTAATCGTTTTATCGTCGCTGCCCGAGATCATCCGGTCGCCCTTTGGGCTAAAACACACGCTCCGTACCCAATCCTGATGCCCCTCAAAGGTCTTGAGCAGCTGACCCGCTAAGCTCCACAGCCGCAGTGTATGATCATCTCCACCCGAGACAATGTGTTGGCCGTCGGGGGCAAACACCGCTGTCAAAACCCAGCCCGCATGGCCTTGCAGCGTTTTAGGGGCACCCTCCTTGAGCGGCCACAGTTTGACGGTAGTGTCCTCTGAGGCGGAGACCAGCCACTGTCCGTCGGGGCTAAAGTTGACACTGCGTACCCAGTCTTGATGGCCCTCAAAGGTTTTGATCAGCTTACCGTCTAAACTCCAGAGCTGTAGGGTGTGATCATTGCTGGCGGAGGCCAGGTAGGGCTCGGTGGGGCTAAAGGCCAGACTGTTAATCGCCCCGCTGGGGCCAACCAGAGTTTGCAGCAGCTCTCCGTCAGCCCGCCAGAGTCGGATGGTGCGGTCATCACTGCCGGTGGCAATCAGCTCTCCGTCGGCGCTAAAGGCCACGTCGAGCACGCTGCCCCGATGCCCTTCTAATACCTGGAGCTGTTTGCCCTGGCGCGACCACACAATCACCGTACTGTCGTCACTGGCTGAGGCAATCCGCTCACCATCCGGGCTAAAGCAGGTGGTTAAGACCCAGTCCCGATGCCCCACTAGCTGGTTTTTCTCACGAATGGTGTGCAATGCCTGCCACAGCCCCAGGATGGTTTGAATGCGGAGATCATAGCTGACGGAGGTTTGCATCAGCCTCTGGGTGCCCTTGACCGCTGACAGCAGCGCCCCCAGGTGATCGTGGGAGAGCAGTCGGGCTTGAGAAACCGACATCAGTGCCCGAATCTCAGCTTTCTCAGCGCGGTGCCGTTCGCGGCGGGCGCGGTTAAGCACTTTGCCTTGTTCTTTGAGGGCTTTGCGCAGCTGATCTTCTGTTAGTTTGCGGCGACGACGTTCATTTTTGAGGGCGGTGATCAGGCCAGGTCGATCTTGTTCTTGGATCAGCTCACTGAGGTAGTCATGCACCAGCTGATAGCGTACCCCAGACACATCCGGCATTTCAAAAATCACCCCCGACCCCGAGAGAATTTCTAATACTATATCGAGCCGTTCTGAGCTGGATAAGATACCCGCCAGTTCTAAAGATTCATCAATCTCTAGGCGAGTTTTGAGAGGGCGGGTGCCCCCATCGCTGCTGAGCAGGTAGAGCACCGCCTGGGCCAGGTCTGCGTTTTCGGGGCCGCAGTCGTGGATTACGTGATTGAGAAAATTACGAACCAGCTTTTCTTTAGGCTCAGGCCCCAGTTGACGATAGGCTTGTAGCGTGGTGATATTCTCTCTTTGCAGCTCCGCCCCGACAATTTGCAGCTCAATGGGGCGGACTTCCTGCACTGGCTCAGCTAAATCTTGAACCAGGATTTTGATAAGCGAGTCTTCGAGGGGCAATTGAGCGGTTTCAGCCAGCTGCCGAATCACCATATCGGCATCTTCGGGGGAGAAATTTCCCAGGTAGTAGCGCACCTCTTTGCTAAGGATATCGTTGTTGATGATGTCTAAATTTGCCAGCCGATCCCACTCTAAAAGGTAGTGGAGATAGTCTTCTCGAATGGCTAGCACCACTTTAATATACGGCTCATTGATACAGTCTCGTAAAAACTGGTAAAAAGCCAGGCGCTGCTCCAATTGGGGGCGTTCAAAAAAGAATTCTTCGAACTGGTCAAAGATTAAAATAACTTGCTCATAGCGCTCGCGGGTCCGTTGACGGAGTCGATCCAGGACGCTCAGCACTTCGTCTGTTGGAGCATTGTTGGGATAATCCCAGTGATCAAGGGTCAGGTCGTTGTTAAAATCATTGTCCAGGGGACTTAAAGACGCCGAGAGTCGCCGCTGGTTGAACGCCACTGATGTCGAGAGGGCTTGTAAAATCTCGGCCTGCCACAGGTGATAGCTTTTTATCAGCACCGGCATCGTGGTGCGACCTTCAGAGGTCACCTGGCGCAGGGTGGGCACTAGACCCGCACTGACGATCGAGCTTTTGCCCACCCCGGACTGACCGTGGATAATCACAATCGGGTATTGGGGCTGCACCAGCCGGGCAACCAGGGCTAAAATATCTTTTTGGCGTCCCGAAGCGCGGATTTCGGGGGCGATCGCACCCCCGTTGGTACCCTCTAGATAGGGCGTATGGTGATAGGGCTGAATCTGTCCTGCCCCGATAAAGGCTCGTAGCCCAAATTGATTCTCAATGCGGCGCTGCTCTAACTTGAGGTGAAAGGCTTGAAGATAGTCTTTGCGCTGAAAATGCAGCTCTCTTAGGGCCTCTAAAATTTTGCGATAGAGGGTGAGATCGTAGCGAGGTTCAGTTTGCTGACGGGCTCGCTCTAAGTCTTTGAGGGCCTCTCGAGCCTTGCCCTGGTTGAGATTGGCCTGCCCTAACAAATAGAGATACCAGCCCTGGTGAAACTGCAGCGACAGCATGACTGCTTTGGAAGCGGTCTCGGCAGAGGCTTGTTCGCTCGAGGCTTGTTCGCTAGATGTGCGTTCGTCCAATGGGCGTTCATCCGGCGAGTGTTCGTCCAATGGGCGTTCGCCCGAGGGCTGCTCGGGGCTTTCAGCCTGGGAGAGTAGCTGGGCAGTGCGCTGCGACTGGGCGAGGGCGGTCTCAGCATACTGTTGTGCCCGCTCCCAATGTTGTTGGGCGAGGGCCACTTCCGCCAGATAACCGTAGTCTCGAGCCAGTCGCACCATATCTCCTGCATGGAGGACGGTGCCCTCCTGGGCAACCCGGCTGAGGGCGTCCCAATCTCCCAGCTTTTGCAAGACTTCTGCCAGGGCATGGATAAATCGCCCGGTGCGATCGGGGCACTGCTGGTGACGAAAAATACTCAGGCATTCTTCAAAGTAACGCCGGGCTTGTTCGCAGGAGGGAATATAGGTAGCCCGCTGCAGCACGGCGTAGCTACGCCACCACAGCCCAAGGTGAAATAACAGCACCGCCTGCTTGTCCAGATTGGCCTCCGATTGGGCCCAGTGGGTGAGGCTGGCTTCGTAGCATGCACGGGCCGTTTGGATCGTTTCGGACTGATGGGCCTCGCGCCCTTGTAAAAACTGTAGCCCGGCCTGCAGGTCAGCATCAATGTTAGCCTGCTGTCGATCTAAGTCGGCCAGGGCAAAGGGCAGCTCTTGTTGAATGAGCGATCGCAACTCTTCCCCCAGCTCAGGTAGATGGAGCTGGGTACTGCCCAGACGCTGCTCATCGCTGACATCGAGAATGTGTTCAAACAGCTCGTCAGCCCCGCGATGCAGCAGCGCGCTCAGCTCATTCACCGGATACTCAAACCGGATAGGCGCAGCGGCGAAGCTTTTGAAATCAGGGGCGTGGGTATTTAGAGTCTGCAAGATCGTATCGCTAATGCAGAGCACCACCGGACAGCGAAAGGTCTTAAAGTAGGCATCTCGGCCCAGGTTGGCTGATTTGAATAGGACTTCTAAGTCTTGGATCGTTTCAAATCCATTCACCACCAGTGCCCGAGGTCGTTTTCGAGCGGCCCGCTTGAGGACGTCCCGCAGGGAGAGGGTATCGGGGGCCAGCTCCACTTTTTGGAACGGCTGCACCAACCCCAACCAGTCCAGCAAAATCCTGCGTAGCCGTCGATAGTTGACCCGCACCAAGATCAGCGAAAACTGCCCCGCCCCCAGCTTCAGCGCTCGCTGCAGATTCACCAGGGCGGCTCGATTATGGACGATGACTTTGCCAGGGTCAGGCTTGATCATGGGCGTCTTTTGAGGCGGTTTTCCAGGCCGCAAAGCGGCGGGTTTCGGCTAGTACGGGGTTGAGGGCAAACCAGCGGCCATCTTGATCGCGGTACTCGTACAAAAATAAACTCCGCAATAGCTGATTGTAAGCCTCATTCCCCTGGATGTCAGGCTCTCGAATCGCCTGGAATAAAAGCTGCCATTCTTGTTCGTCAATCAGCGCCATCAGGGCATCGCGCTCGTCGCGAATCACGGCCTCCAGGGTAGTGTGGTGGATCGGCGGGTCTTGTTTTTGTAGACAGCCGTAGAGCAACCGCATCAGGTTGCGCATGTGCCCTCCACTAATATTACACAGCCGAATCAGCGTCTCTGGTGTATTAAAGATTTCAGGGATACGATCAATGCGCTCATTGTAGTTCAACCCTGGGAAAGCGCGGGCCAGCACCATCTGCTGTAATAGGGCCAAACCTTGCTCAGCCACCCCGTGGCTACGAGTCATGGCGGGCACCATGGGCAAGAGTTTGGGGGCCACCCCAAAGCGGTTCGCCAGTCGGGGCAGGTCATTGGAGAAAATCAAGGCCAGAGGGATGGTGTAGACCAGATGGCAGCTCAGTCTTTTGAGCTGTTCACCGCGATCGACAAACAGGTATTCTGACTGGGTGCGACCGTTGGCTCGGGTCACCGGGTCAATGCGATCCAGGTTATCGACCACCACCACCAGCCCTTTTTTACCCTGGGTTTTGAGGGTTGCGATCGCAGGCTCCAACAGCTCACCATTAATCGCATCGGTAATCGTTTTCGTGCGGGGCTCCAGATATTGACGCAGCTGGCTTCTGAGTTCGGGGCTCTCTTTCGCCCGCGCCGTAATCGCCGCAATCCCCACCGAAAAACTGACGTCCGACACCTCCATCGGCGTTTGCATCGTCTCCATCAGGTTGCGAAACAGCTTTTCTAGAGAAGTTGGCTTGAGCTGAATGCCTGTTTTCTCAAGGCTCTCGGTCACCTGGTGGGCAATCATCAGCAAAATATCGCTGATATCCACATCGGCCATCTCTAAATCGCGGTCCGACTCAAAATACACCACATGGAAGCCCTGGCTCTCCAACCCCGCCTTGAGCCGAAACAGCTCCGTCGATTTGCCACAGCCAATGTGCCCGGTAAACAGCTGAGACGTCGGCTCATCGGGCGACAGCCGCGCAATCGTCCGCCCCAGCTCCTGCACGATATCGCCCCCCCGCACCGACGAAAAGTCAATGTAATACTGCCGATCGTCCGCCCGCATAATCCTCAG
>JBCCRZ010000378.1:0-6130 GCA_039200855.1 Cyanobacteria bacterium P01_D01_bin.44
AGGCTATTAACTTATGGAAATGAAATGATACAAGGCAAGGGTTCAGTGCGAGATTAGCTCCGTGCTTTTCATAACATGATTTACCAGTAGTTCTTTCAGAGTAAATAACTCTGATTCAATATCTGCTAATCGACGACAGGATAATACCTCATCTGCTGCTTGCACTGCTGAAACGCTCCTAAGCCCTGTGGAACTGCTAACTCGCCCTATATGCTTATGACTTGACCTGTATGGGGTGTTGCGGAGGTCCTCACTATCTGTCTTACATTTGAAAATAGAGCTTTTTGCTTGCCATTTCGCATAAGTATAATATTTAACACCTTCCTCTCTTGGACGTTTGACCGTGTACTTATGAATCCACGCGCTATGGGGAGCTAGCTTATGTCCCAATAGGGTCTGTTGCCCACACGTTAAGGCTCTGTGCGCTGAATCACGCTTGCCCCTGATATAGAGGGGTTCTGTCGTTCTTCAGGAAGTTCAAAATTTGCCATACCCATTTACTTTCAATACTCTTAGAATAAAGTTATGCCTTGAATTCCCAAAAATAAAAAGTTAAAACTATTGGGGTGTTTTGACTTCTACTGCACATCTACCGTCCTTGACCGGACTTAATAGCTCAATAGGATATTAACTATGCTCAGAAGCGTCCTAGTAACTCTAACAGCTTTGTCAGTGTCATCTTTGTTAAGCTGCTCATCTCCCTCTCAAACGTCTCAAGAATCACGCCAAGTTAACTCTCCTAATGCTGCACGAGCCGACATCAACTTGACCGCTTCGGAAAAGTCTCCACTGGCTCCGCCTCCGAGCGATGAGTTCTCTAGGGCAGCAGAGGTTGCCAATCTTATAGGGACTCTTGAGGAAGGTGGCAAGGTTATTTACCTTCGACACTCTAGTACAGATGGAAAAACCTATAAAGATCAGGCGCAGGCTCAGATGGGCGACTGTGAAACCCAGAGAAGTCTGGGTGAAAAGGGTTGGAAAGAGTCATTTATAATTCAGCAGGGACTTGCTAATGTCCCGATAGGAACTGTGTACTCGAGTGAATATTGCCGAGCTTGGCAAACGGCCCAATTGGCTTTCGGGTTCTATGAGTTAGACTCAAGATTGACAGCGATGTCCGATTCACCTTCCGAAGATGAAAAGAACCAGAGGAAAGCGGAGGCAACCCCTTTGTTCTCAACCCAGCCAACAGATGGCTCCAACACGGTATTGGTGGGGCATAGCGATATTATTCAACTCATGGTTGGAGAGAAGCCACCTCAAGGAGGCGCAGTGGTGATTGAGCCGACAGGAGATTCTTACACAGTCCTGGGGACCATCAAAGTTGAGGACTACTAGATATTTCCCCACCGGATATAGATTGGTTGAAGAGTCGCTTTAAAGAGGGGGGGGATTTGCACTTTTAGAAACATCCCCCTTCTCCTGATTTTAAGAACTTCTGTTCGAAAAAAGAACAATCAAGGACAAGAGCCCCTGGTTTGGATTCTATGTAATCCAAGCTTTTATTTTATAGACAGATGCTTATATTAACTTCCAAAATATTTCGACTTCGACACCAGCTATTTTTCATTTTAGTGTTGAGCAATCTTTTGCCGGCAGCTCTCGGACTATACGGTATTTTGAGATTCTCTGAAACCGCATCTGAGGCGGCTACATCAGAATTTCAGCAGGAAACGCTTAGCAGAGCTGGCGAAATTGAATCTTTTTTGGAAGGTGTTGGCGACGATGTTTTATTCCTTAGCCGATCAGCTTCTATACAGGGAATCGTTCGGGCCACCGCTTCAGAGGGGATCGATCCAGGCACAGGACTGAGTATTCAGGAGTGGCGAAATGAGGTCCCAAAAACATTCATTGCCTTAGCAGAATCAAAATCGCGATATCAAAAATTTCGATACATAGATGCGGAAGGGAACGAAGTTATTCGTGTCGAGAAGGATAACGACAGGCGCAGCCAAGCTCGAATTGTCCCAGACGAAGATCTGCAAAACAAATCTGCTCAACCTTTCTTCAACGAAACCATCCAGCTACAAATTGGAGAAGTTGCTGTCTCCCGCATTGGTTTGCAGAACGAGAGACAACGAATCACTCAACCTTTCCAACCTGTTCTTCAATATTCTACGCCTGTGGAGATTGAGAATAGTCGCGGCATCCTGGTTGCAGATGTTTTTGCCGATGAGTTCATTGATCTGATTGATGATGCCTTAACTAGCGAAACAGTATTAATTATAGGTCCACAAGGAAGTTACGTTTCCCACCCTGATGAATCGAAAGAATGGGGTCTCGATCTAGGTCGAAGCAGGAGTAACTTTCAACAGGATTACCCAGTTGAAATAACCAGCAATATTTTGTCCAATGAGCAAGGCGTCTTTACTGAAGGTGATCAGGTTTTTAGCTATTCGAGGGCAAACTTTAGTAGGGATCAATACATATATGTTATTAGAATAATTAATAAAAATAGCCTACTTGGTGTGATCAATCTCTTTAGGAGAATAGGCTTCTTAGTAGTGATTTTTGCTTCCACTGTCACATTGCCATTCGGTATTTTTAACGGGCAAAAGATCATCAGTATATTTCAACAGCTGGTTAATGGAATTTCTTCAACTAGCCAACAAATGTCAGCAACAATGGCAGAACAGGAAAATATAGCTAGTAGCCAAGCTGCTTCAGTCCATGAGACGACTTCTACTATGGAGGAGCTTCGCAATTCCTCTAAGCAACTGGCGCAAAAAGCGAGTGCTGCTGCTCTTGCTGCAAAAGAATCATCTAAAAGCACAAAGGATGGCGAACTTACAATAGAGAAATCTTTTGCAGTAGTCATTGATTTAGAGAACAAGATAGAGAATTTGGCACAAGAGATTCAATCTTTAAGTATTAAGATTAAGCAAGTTTCAGAAATCTCTAGTACAGTAAGCGACTTTAGTGAACGAACTCGGATACTGTCCGTGAATTCTTCGATTGAATCTATGAAAGCAGGCAGTAAAAGCAAGGGCTTTTCCATAGTCACTAAAGAGATTGAGTCAATATCTGAGCAAACTCAAGATTCTATTCAAAAAATCAATCAAATCCTTGGAAATATCAAGGGATTAATAGAGAGTAGCGTGGTGCTAGTAGGGGAGAGTGTCCAGATTGTTAAATCCATAACACCACATAACCAGCTAGCTAGCAAAGCATTTCAGGATATTCAAAAATCGATGGACACAGCGGTAATTAATGGACAGCAAATTGCCATTACGATTAAACACCAATCAGATGCAATTAACGAGGTGTTCGCAGCAATGGATACAGTTGATCAGTCAGCTAGAGAAACGGCTACTTCCTTAGCGCATACTCTCTCGGGAATAGACCAACTTAATAAAACAGCGTCATCACTTGGAAAAACTGTATAAATCATAGATTTTCATTTAATGACAAAACAATATTGACGGGTGGCTCTTGTGCTTCGGCCCAGCCCGGATAGTCAGCCGTCGCCTGCCAGTCTGTTATCTGCATCGTTTTCGCTAAGAAAATTTGTGTCCATATTTAGAATGAAAACGATAAAGCTGAAGGTAAACCCATGGTGACACAGCTACGCATTGACCAACTGGAGGTGTTGCCAGGGCAGCAGGTAGTCCTTCACGATGTAGACTCTCATAGCAGTCTGGCTCTGCCGAACTTCATCGGGATAGATTCCTTTTTCAGGATTTATAAACAGAGGTGCTGAAGTCCCCATGAGTCAGGTAAGGCGAGAGTTTCGACAGTTACTGAGTACTTAAAATCACCTTCCCCGCGTCTCCCCATCTCCGCATCTCCCCATCTCCGCGTCTCCCCATCTTCGCGTCTCCCCATCTCCGCGTCTCCCTATCCCTGCGCCTCTGTGTCAGACTGCCCCGTCAAGTTCAGGCTGACAGACTACCCGGATACCTCAGCCAGCGTGCCACCATACTTAGTCGGAATCTGCTCCTCAGCCGGAATATCCAAGATATCGCTGTAGAGCTTGATATACTCAATCGCAGATTTTTCCCAACTAAAGTTTTGAGCCATGGCCCGCTGTTGTAGCTTTCGCCAGAAAGGTTTGTATTGAAAACCCTCCCAGGCACGCACCATACAGGTAAACAGATCAAGGGGCTCATAGCGATCAAAGCAATAGCCAGTACCGGCTGCATTTACTGGGTCGTGGTGGGTGACCGTATCGACCAACCCGCCCGTGCGCCGCACGATGGGGATGCTACCGTAGCGCATGGCGATCATTTGGCTGATGCCACAGGGCTCAAAACGAGATGGCATTAAGAAAGCATCGGTGCCGCCATAGATGCGATGGGCCAGGGTTTCGCCGTACATTAAATAGGTAGAGGCTCGACCGGGATGGCGATTGGCCATCTCCCACAGTTGAGTTTCGTAAGCGCGATCGCCAGTACCCAACAATACAAATTGAGCATCGGTGTAGGACAAAAAACGATCCATCGTTTGCAAAATCAGATCGATGCCCTTTTGCTCAACCAGGCGGCTCACCAAACCAATCAAAAACTTGTTGGGGTCAACCTCTAATCCCATCTCTTTTTGCAGAGCCGCTTTGTTGGCCAGACGATTGTCCAGGGTCTGGCTAGTGTAGTTGCTGGCAATATGGGGGTCGGTTTCAGGGTTAAAAAACTCCGTGTCGATACCATTCACGATGCCGCTGAGTTTGCCGCTGATAAATGACAAGAGCCCCTCTATCTTTTCGCCATAGTCTGCGGTTTGAATCTGCTGGGCATAGGTGGGCGACACCGCATTCACCCGATCGGCAAATTGCACAGCGGCGGCCAGGGTGTTGTGGCCTTGCATATACCAGGGGCACCAGGTAATTCGCTCTAGCTTCCAGGCCCAAGGTCCCTGGTAGGCCAGGTTGTGGATGGTAAATACCGTCGAAATATCAGGGGACTGGTTCATCCACACCGGAAGCATGCCCGTATGCCAGTCGTGGCAGTGAATAATCTGGGGTTTCCAGTAGTTCCAGGCAAACTCAGCGGCCCCATTAGCAAAAAAGGTAAAGCGCCAATCTTCGTCTTCGCCACCGTAGATTCGCGGGGGGTCAAAAGCAGGGTGCCCAAACAGATAAAGGGGCACATCGGAGCTAGGCAGCGTTGTTTCATACACCGCAAAGGTGTTGAACATGGCATAGCCCCACCAGACCGGCTCGTTAGGAATCTCTATTTTGTCGTTCAAGCTGCCGTAGTAAGGTATCAAGACACGAACGTCGTGACCCATTGCCCGCAGAGTCTTGGGTAGGGAACCCACTACGTCACCCATGCCGCCGACTTTCGCCAGCGGTGCCGCCTCTGCTGCCACAAACAAAATTCGCATGTTGCCCCGATATTAAGAAGTGCTTAGCAACCAGTCTAGAGGGGGACTGCCCCGATGCCTAGTCAATATCGGGGGGAGACTAGCGATTTGTAGCGGAGATGTCATCTAAGATTGCCTGAGCCCCCGCCGCTTTAGCTCGCTTAGCCAGCTCAGTGCCCATTTGTTCTGCGGTCGATTTGGGGCCACTTACTTCGTCTTTAATCAAGGTTTGACCATCGAGGCTGGCGATAATGCCAGTCAGGGTGAGACTATCGCCTGCGATCGCAGTATTCACCCCAATCGGCACCTGACAGCCCCCCTCTAGCTCGCGCAAAAAGGCCCGCTCAGCATAGCACCGATAGGCGGTAGGCTCATGCTCTAGCACCTTGAGGATGGCCAAAATATCATCATCCCCGCGGCGGCACTCAATCCCCAGCGCCCCCTGACCCACCGCATGGAGTGAAATCTCAGCGGGTAGCACCTGGTGGATGCGCTCTGGCATACCCAGCCGCTGTAGCCCAGCCGCTGCCAGAATAATCGCGTCGTATTGCCCCTCATCGAGCTTACGCAGACGGGTGTTAAGGTTGCCACGAATATCTTTGAAGGTGAAGTGGGGATAGTGATGGCGCAGCTGGGCCAGCCGCCGCAAGGAAGAGGTGCCAATGATGGCTCCTTCGGGCAGGGTGTTTATCTGCTTGTCTTGGTGTTTTTCGTGCACTACCAGCGCATCGGCGGGGTCCTCGCGCTCAGTGACACAGCCCAGCATTAGCCCCTCCGGCAGGCGTGTTGGCAAATCTTTGAGGGAATGCACCGCAAAGTCGATGCTGCCGTC
>JBCCRZ010000379.1:0-6126 GCA_039200855.1 Cyanobacteria bacterium P01_D01_bin.44
GAGCAGACGCAACTTTCTCCAAATCTGCCTGCGGCTCACAGTTTCTTGCAGGTAGCCCCGTCTAATTTGATTTTGGCTGCGTTGAAGCCCGCAGAAGATCATCCAGATGAGTTGATTGTGCGGGCCTATGATGCGACGGGGCAGGGCGGGAAGATGGCTGTGACGAATGGGTTGGGGCTTGAGGTGGCAACTCCCACGAATCTCTTAGAGCAACCCCTGGACTCTAGCCCCAGCGAACCCTATAAAATCCAAACCTATCGGTTTAAAGCATATAAGCCGATGCCTTAAATGAAAGGCATCGGCTGGTTTCTGTATAGATCAAGCTGGCTTTAGTAGGGTGGGTTTTCTGTATAAAACGTTCATCTGTTAAGACTATTCAACCCAAATAGGTGTAATCAGTTAACATTTTCAAAAAATATTCCACAAGCTCTAAGTGGATATGCTAAGAGTAAAGGTTTTTGGTGTTTCTATTAACGCACTGACAGGCTGTTGCAGCCGTTGGGGGATGACAATCAGCGATATCTTGCTAGAAAAGTAAATAAAATGTCTTGACTTAAGGCAGGTATCATGTAAGTTCTGTGGAATCTACCATTTAAACCCAAATGCTACAAAAAGCAGCAACCCAAACAGTGCCAGTGACTCTAGAGCACTGCCCAAGTCGCGTTCCGGTTGGCCATGGGTCAATGCTGCATTCGGGTCTGTGGTTGCGAGGATGCTCTGATAGTCCTGGGAATTGTAAAAATCAGTCATAGAGAAAACCCCACCAATTAGCTGGCGGGGTAGAAAGTTATAGAGGTGACTTGAATAGGTTTCCCCTATGCACTAGCAGCAGCGACTTTCTGCGGTGTGGAATTTTTCTTAGCAGCGCTGTCGTCTTCAAAATTGCGGATGACATCCAGGTCAACGTCCAAGGCCGTCATTTTCAAGCCTGCTTTGGGTGCATTGTCTTGTTTGGAGATATACGGACTGGGTTCAACACTTCCGGTGCAGATAATCAGAGAGCCCTTTTTTAGGTAAGGCAGCTTGCGCCAGGCGGCGGAGTCTTCCCAAATGGTAAGCGCGACCGTGAAGGACTCTTCTCGGTTTTTCACACCGCGTACATAGATAGTTGCTTCGGCTACTTGAACTGTTTTGCCGCTACGTACTTCAACGGTTTTGACCTCGGCATCAGCGGCGAGATTACCACTCACGACCCATTTATTTAGACCTACGCTTGCCATTGAGATACTCCTGAATAGTTTGAAAAATGCTGTTATGGCAGTCGCTATTCCGGATAGGACGCGACTGCGAGCCCGTAGCGCTCTTAGACACCGAGTGCAGTTACTTCAGTGTCCAAGAGCGCTATGTGATCAACGCTATCATTTAGCTTTCCCATGGGGCGTGTAGGCTTAACGCAAGCTTAGTAAGCTAGACGATAAGTGTCGCGTCCCTGCTCAGGAAGGACGATTAGCTTTTGTTGAATCACATCGGGCTTTAAGCCTAGTTCTTCTATGGGAATCAGACCTAGCAGCGGCGCTTCACCACCGGGCAGCTCTACGCAGTTAAATTCCCCTTGTCCCATGTCTGATTGGGGCATTGATTGGATCATAATCATCTCCTGAAACGGCCCCTGCGTGATCTTATCGCTACAGTCAGATGTTCTCTTAATCCAATTTATTTCTCTTCAGCGCTGTTATATCGTTCTCTGAAGCTACTTTGGGCGGCTCGCTATAATCCAAGCATAGGTGCCAGGTTTGGACGCTAAAGGAGGTTTGCCCATGCTTCAGTCTTCGGGAACCCATACGCAGCTTGCCAAAGATTTACGGGCAGCGGTGGCTGACTTACACCCGATACGCCCTTGGGTGGGTTTATGGCGGTTCATGGTGATGGGGGCAGTGGTGGTGAGTTTGAGTGCGATCGCATGGCAATTGTCCAACCTCTTTCTATTCGCTGGAGTAACCGTGTTAGCCGGCATTGTCTATGCCTTTTGGTTTATCTGCACCCACGATGCCACCCATCAAACCCTGACCGGTTGGCTTTGGTTTGATGCTGTGATGCCGCGGCTGATTTCTTGGCCGATGCTCTGGCCCTTTGGCACCTATGCCATCCTCCATCGCCTGCACCATGGTTGGAATGGCACTGACCTACGGGATCCAGAACGAGTCCATTGGACCCGTGGCGAATATCAGCAAGCCCATCCCCTGCTGCGCTGGTATGTGCGCCATCAGTGGATTATCGATATCTTTGTGCTCAGTGGCATTGGGCTGATTATTAAAACCCTGTTCCAGGGCATTCACTTGCAAGATATCCAGCCACGCTTGCGGACGCAAATGACCCTGGACTTAGCCAGCATTGCCCTGATTCAAAGCAGTGTGATTTCTTTTCTCTATTTCACAGGCCACAACATTTTTAAGTACTTGTTGTTTTGGCTGCTGATCGAGCGCACGGTGGGCATTATCATCCAAACCCGCGATCATATCGAGCACTATGGTTTGTGGGGGCCAGCGGGCAACTATCAGCTCACCCAGCTCTATACCTGTCGGAACATTCAGGCTGGAAGAGGGCTAAACTGGCTGATGGGGGGGCTACCTTATCACTCTATCCACCATGCATTTCCTGACATTGCGTTTAGTCAGCTGCCGGATGCTTTTCACCGTATAGAAGCGGTCTTAGCAGACCATAATTTGCCCAGCATGGCCTTAGAGCGAGGCTATCTGTCCAGTGCTTTTAGCTGGGTAAGGGAAACGTCTCTGTATGGTCACCCAGTTGTGATTGAGGCAGACCGCGTAGGGTCATAGCATGCTACGACCCTACCGAACCCGAATTTGGTCATATAGTTTCACATATTGGTCACCGGGACGATTCCACGAATAGTCGTAAGCCATGCCCTGGCGCTGGAGCTGTTGAAAGGCCTTGTGATTGCCATACCAAAGATCGATAGCCCGATCCATGGCTGACTCTAGCGCATAGTTATCGGCCTGGTAAAACACATAGCCGTTACGTTTTTCGAGGGGTTTACCCTCGTCGTAGTCGCGGTCAAAGACCGTATCCACCAAACCGCCAACGCTTCTTACGATAGGCACTGTGCCGTACTTAAAGCTGATTAGCTGGGTGAGGCCACACGGCTCAAAGTTGCTAGGTACGACGATCATGTCGGCCCCGGCGTAGATCAGGTGCGACAGTTCTTCGTTAAAGCCCAGCTCTAAGTGACAATCGGGGTTGTTATTCAGGTGGTTTTTTTCATGCTGGAACTGATGATTGATCGGAGGCGATGTGGCCGAGCCCAGCAAGACAAACTGCGCGCCTTTGTCCAGGGCGCGATAAATCGCATGGTGGACCAGATGCACCCCCTTTTGGTCATCTAATCGACCGATAAAAGCCATGATGGGTTTATCGGCGTGACGTAGCAACAGACGTTCTCTCAAGGCTTTTTTATTGAGTTCTTTGTTCTCGAGATCAGTGCTACTGTAGGGGGTTGGGATGTAGGTATCGACTTCTGGGCTCCAAATGGTGTAGTCAATGCCATTGAGAATGCCGCGAAACTTACCCTGATGGTTATGCAGGGTGTGTCCCAAGCCGTAACCAAATCCTCCGTGGTGGGCTTCCCAGGCGTGGTGGGGTGAGACAGTGGTGACTGCGTTGGAGTAGACAATCCCCCCTTTCATATAGTTCAAGGCAAAGGGGTTAAAGTTGTCCCGCAGGCGATCGTAGTCAAAGTAATAGGGGGCACGATTTAAACCGGTGGCCTGGAGGACTTCATTGCCTGCGATGCCCTGGTGCTTAAAGTTGTGAATGGTGTAGCACACCCGCAGGTCGCCCATGCCGTGAAACTTATAAATTTCGTAGAGCATGACGGGAATCAGTCCTGTTTGCCAGTCATGGCAGTGGATCACATCTGGGTGCTTATTACTCTGTTGTAAAAACTCCAGGGCAGCTTTGCTAAAGAAAGCAAACCGCATTGGGTCGTCATCGTCGCCGTAGTACTTGCCACGATGAAACCAGCCGCTATCGTTGTGGGGCTCGATAAAGAAGCAAAGCCGACCGTGGACCCAGCCGCAGTACACCGAGCAGTGGACCTGGGTCCCGTTCCAGGGGACATACAGATCTTTGTAGGCGTCGTGCAGGCCCCAGATATGGTCGTAGCGCATGCAGTCGTACTTCGGCAAAATCAGCTCGACGGTGTGTCCGCGCAGCTCTATCTCACGGCTCAAGCCATAGACCACGTCTCCTAGGCCACCTGCTTTGATGACTGGTGCGCACTCTGAGGCGATTTGTACGATATACATGCTGACCCCTCTGCTGCGATTTTAAAGCAGTTTTAATCATGTACAGAAAACTATAAAACGATAGGCTTACCGCTGTCGCATATATCGATCACACGCCATCTCCTCCCATTGAGGTTTGCCCAACGGATAGGGTGGGTTTCGATATCTACAATCTACCGAAACCCATCCCTGTGGCCCTCCGGGGAGGGAATGTGTTGGGCGATGGCTTTTTTTGAGAGGTTTTTAAGCTGTCAGAGCTTTTTCTGCAACGGGCTGAGGTACAGCTCCAAAACGGCGGTCGCGGCCCTGGAAAGCTAGCAGGGCTTTGTGAAACTCGGTGCGGTCGAACTCGGGCCAGAGGGCATTGGTAAAGTACATTTCGCTGTAGGCCAGCTGCCAGAGGAGGAAATTGCTCAGGCGCTGTTCGCCGCTGGTGCGAATCAGCAGGTCAGGATCGCAGCTGCCGGTGGTATAGAGGTGATTGGCTAGGAGTTCTTCGGTGATGGCTTCAGGAGACAGCTCGCCTTGATGGATGCGTTCGGCGACTTCGCGACAGGCGCGGGTAATTTCGTTGCGGCTGCCGTAGTTGATGGCCACGTTGAATTCAATATCTGTGTTTTGGGCAGTTTCGGCCATTGAGCGCTCAATTTCCTGGCGCAAGGAGGTGTGCAGGGCGGATAGATCCCCCAGAAATCGAATCCGCACGCCTTCTTGATGCATTTCCGAGAGTTCTTTACGCAGCAGGCGCTCAAACAGAAACATCAGAAAATCAACTTCCTCATTAGGGCGACGCCAGTTTTCGGTGGAAAAAGCATAGGCGGTCAGTGCGCCAACGCCCCAATCTTTGCAGCAGCGCAGCAGGTCTTTGAGTACGCGAGCCCCACGGCGGTGGCCTGCAATCCGAGGTAAACCCTGGCGGGTTGCCCAGCGCCCGTTGCCGTCCATGATGACGGCAATATGTTTGGGTAAGCCCTGGGGATCGAGGTCGGTGGGTAAATTTCGAAGAAGTTGGGTCGTCATGATTGAGGTCGCGTATTGCACTAAGTGTTCATTAAATAGGCAGGGCCAGTTTAGCCAGGAATCGAATGACGCCTGGAGAGTTAAGCTTTATGAAATTTTTACAGCTACTGGCGAGGGCATGGTTTGCGCTTCATATTTCCCACCAGGCTCCCCCAAGAGTTCCCGTAAATAATCTGGAGTTAGACGTTGATGCCATTGCAATAGTTGATACATGACCCGACCAAAGGTATACATCAAACTTGCTTGATTTGTAAAAGACCATTCGGCCCAACTGAGCTCTTTTGTCATGCGTCCTAAGGTGTGTAGTAAACTGCCCTGGATTTGAGGATTTCGCCATTTTTCTTGGAGGGCACCCAAAAGAGTCTGCCCAACTTTGAAAAATGAGGAGTCAGGGTATGCCCATAGGCCAAAGCCCCAAAACTTAGTCATATGGTTTATTTCATCGATTAAAAGTTCAGCTAGAACGGACTGGAGTGCCCCTGTTGTGTGGGCCATCATCCACAGATAGAGGCAAGTTGCCCCATATTCGGTGGCGATGCGATGCAGGCCATGGCGGTATAGGTCTTGGACGTAATCGCTAGAGGGCTTGTAGGGACGGGCGGAATGGGGGCTGATGAGGGGTGTTTTTCCAGTCAGCTGTTTGTATACCCGACTGAGTGCTGGCGTATGTCGACGCTCTTCTTTTTCCCATAGCCCGAGTTCAATCATGTCGCCTGTTTTTGAGAAATGCCCGCCGACAAAACGAGCCATTAGGGGGTAAAAATGTTCTAAATATTGCCGACTGGCTTGGGTGTACCCTCGAATGGGGGCTTCTGTGTTGATGGTGCCTTCGAGGACTTTGATAAATACGTCAGGTTGGATA
>JBCCRZ010000380.1:0-6116 GCA_039200855.1 Cyanobacteria bacterium P01_D01_bin.44
CCCCGTATTAATATCAGTGCTATCGGCTGCGTAGGCATAGTCGGTGTTCGTATTTAACTGCAACACCTTACCTCGCCCATCCGCAGATTTCAGCTTCGCGCCGCCCGCCAATAAGCCTGGATTTTGACGCCCGTCGGGAGAGGCGTCGCTAAGTTTCTGACCAGAGACGTTGTCAAAGGTCAGATGCATGACAAAGTCATCGCTGGTGGATGTTACGGGTGTCGGCGCAGGCGTTGGGGCTACCCCGCCGTCGATGGGCTGCCCATTGAGAACGAAATTGGTGGGCTGGATAGGGCCAGTCACATTTGGGTTTTATTCGCATTAAACCCAAACGTCACTGACTGCCCCGGCGGAATATTTGTGGCCCAGTCGGCACTGCGTAGGGTATAAGTGTTGCCCTGGCGGCTGACTACCTCAACGCCCCAATCTTCAGTAATCTCAAAGGGGGCCTCAAATTTAAGGGTCCAGTCCTTAAGGGCTGTCGTTTGGTCGTTAGTGATTTTTATGCTGGCTGTAAAGCCACTGCCCCAGTCGTTGACCTGAGAAAAATCGATTATCGCCACGTTGATTAATTTCCTGAAGAGAACAGCTAACGAAACGTGGAGATGCACCGGAAGCTAGAAACCGGGTTTCTGCACTTAGCCAGCAGATTAAGCGGGGAGTGGAGGCTGTGAGATCGCAGTCGCATTTGCCCCCAAGCCACTTGGCACAAACTCGATGTAGTCAATCCGAGCGTGCTCAGCCTTGGGGGTAATGCCCTGCTCAACCCCTTCGAGGGTAAAGACATCGCCCGCGTCAATCTGTAACCCACTAGCCACCTGGCGAGAGGTTTTCGTCGCGGCAGCGGCCAGATTGCTGCCCAATTGCTTGTTTAAAGCCCAGTCATTGAGGACTTTTTGGTCTTGCGCCACCGAGAGTTTCGCAATCCCATCATTCTCGTCAAAATAGCCCACTCGGACGTCGTACTTTCCCGCCGGGCCAGAAAATTTCAGCGTGGCTTTCCCGGTTTCGTTGTCAGCCCCGCCGACTAAGCCAATGAACTTGCCACCTGAGGCAAACGATCCAGACTCAGTGCGATAGCCGCTCAGCTGCATTTTTTCGGCCTCAAACCGCAGCGTCTTTGGGTCAGGCGGTTGCGGAGAGCTGGCAGAGGCTTTCAACACTTCAATCGCCGACAGTTTGGCATTGTTGACGCTGGCCCCGAGATCCAGATTAAGTACCCCGTCGGTGACCTTGACCTGGAAGGACTTTTGCACCTTTTTGTTTTTGCCGCCCGCCGCTGCAAAAATATCAAAGTTGTCTAGCTTGAGCCCGCCTTCGGCTTTGACATCAAAGACCCGCTTGCCCGCTGCCCCAAAGTAAATCTCAGCAAAGTTGAGATTGACCTGGTAATTGCCATTTTTGACCGGGATGGCATAGGCCAGATTTTTTTGATAGCGCTCACTTTGAAACAGCCTATCATCAGCCGTTTTGTCGATACCCGCCCCGGTCGTGTAAGTGTTGCCCCCCTTAAAGTAGGTGTCTTTACCCCACACTTTCCCACTGTCGTCGGTAAACGCATTGCCCCCTACGTTGATCCGAATGGTATCCGTCGGCTGGGGGGTCGGTGGGTCAACGGGCGTCGGCGGCTCCGACCCAAACTTGGGAGGGTTAGCCTCAAAAAAGGTTCTAGCGTTGTTGGGGTCTGCCTTTTCTTGACCGGTAATCGCATAAAAATGCATGCCCGCATCGGAGGGGTCATTGACCTTGGCCCGGGCATTGACCATCAGATCCCGAGCTTCTTGAAAGACAGGATTGTTAGCGCTGTCTAACCATTTCCATTTATCACTGTTAAAGCCTAAAGGCCCTCCCCCGTCAGGGCCATTCTGGTCTGCGATTTCGACCAGCTCCACCGTAGGGAAGTCTTTGCGAATGTCGCTCCAGGTGCGCACGTCATCCACCCCAGGGCGAGAGGCAACATTACGGTTTTCATTCCAACTGGAGTGAGACAACAGCGTGATATTTTTTCGATTGGCTGCAGACGTTTTCTCAAGGGCTCGGTAGACCGCCTCCATCGGTCCACCCTCGATAGACAAGACTTTTTTACCGGAGTTAAACAGCTTGGTCAACGCTGTGGTAGCGACAGTAGCATTGTCCTGGTAGTCATAGGTTTTGATGCCGAGCTTCTCAGCAAAGGCGGCACTTTTTCTCATCGCCCCCACCTGATAGGTGTCGTTGGGCTCTCCAATATTGTTGCTATAAAAGAACGTGGATTTTTTCTGCAGACCAGCCGCGTTGGTTAGTATGGCAGCGACCGGCAGCGCCGCAATGTCGTCGTCGTCATTGTTGTTGCCATCAAAGTGCGACACGATGTGGTCAAACTGCCCCGTGAAAGATTTCGGGGTCGGGGCGGGTGTTGGCGCAGGCGCTGGGGTGGGTGTTGGCACAGGCACTGGATTGGGTGTTCCTGCTTGAGTGGGCGACTGCGGGATATCAGCATTCTTCAAGAAGCCGCTGTCGCTAAGAGTGATTCGGTCTAGAACATACCCATCGGAGCGGCCAGAAATCTCCAGGCGATATTGGGTGTTTGCCTTGAGTGAGACCTGGGCGGGTGATTTTTTATGGTTGGCATCAAAGGTGGTGCCCCATTTCAGTGCTTTATCTGAGCTGCCTAGCCCGGTGAAGAGCTTAGTCGGTTTCTGAACGACTTCCACCGTTTTGGCATTGATGACTGAAACGTAGGCATCGTTGCCGGTATCGGTGCGCTCTTTGCCGTTTTCGAAGCGATCGCTTGCATTCATGACACTTTTGTCCCGTGCAGAATGCATCGCAATGCTATAGGTGCCCGCTTTGTCTGTTTCAAACTGGTAGCTCAGGGTTTGGCCCGACGGGACTTTGCCATAGCTGCTCTGGAGGGCATCCCACAGCAGCGAGGTTTCGCCTTGAACGGTGACTTTCTTCCAATCGCCGGCCGGGGCGGCTGATTCTGCTTCTAAAACAATTTGGCCATTTTTACCCAGAAATACGCTGTTGGGTGAGAGTTGTGTATCCATTTGAGAAATCTTCCTTAATGGGTGGGCAAAATCAACTCAGCCTGCTTAAGCACCGACAGGAGAACCTGTCAGAATGTCCCAGCGTGTGAAATTTCCCCCAGAGGTTGATCGCTGGGAGGATTAAAACTATTTGAGTGCTGATGACGGTCGAAATCTAGAGAAGCAAAGCCAGTCTGTGGTTTAACCCCTGTGAGTTAGCACTTTATGATGTTGCGTGATGGATAGTGCGCTGTGAGTGATACACCGGTTTTCCTGATGTTGATGCGAACCTAACTGCGCTTAGCCAGCGCCGAGGCAATCTTCGAATACCAGAGTTGAAGAAACACAGACACTACAGGGAAGCGCTGGGAGTTTGCTAATCAAGGGCGATGGGGTGGAGAGCATGCTCAGATTTCAGAGTGCTTTTTCAAGCTTGTTGAAGCCTTTAAAGCTTATGCAATATTAGGGGGCCTGTCTTGGCGTTTTCTGCCATTCTTAGGCCAATTTTGCGCTTTTCAGTCAACATATATTAAGGAAGTGTGGCCTCTTTAACTATCAACAATCGGCAGGGTGAGGTTTACCGTTGTGCATTGATTGTAAGTACTGACAATCGAAAACTCTCCACCTGCGAGTTCAACAATTTTTTTAACCAGCTTTAGCCCCATCCCAATGCCCTGTTGCTCATGGATTTCTCGCTCAAACTGCATGAAGGCAGCAACTTTGGCAATTTGATTGGCGGTCATGCCTCGCCCTGAGTCATGTACAGAGACCTTGAGCAGAGACTTCTCAATCTGACTACTGATTTTGACAGGGGTGCTGGGAGGGGAGAATTTCAGGGCATTGTCCACCAATTCATGAACAATAATCGAGAGATAATCTCCCGATACAGAAACCTCAGCGTTCTCAATTTGAAAGATCAGATCCTGGCTGCGATGAAACTTTTTAGCATGGGCTTTTAACGGGTCAACAATGGTCAGGTTGCAAAATTGAGATGGGGTGAAGTTGACAGGGGGTGGACCATTGGCGGAGAGCTGCTCTAGCTCTAGATAAACGAGGAATTTCTTCGTTAGGTTTTCCAGGCGACGGGCGGATTGCTCAGCCCAGCCCAAGATTTCAAGGGCCTCGGCAGTCTCAATGTCTTCGAGGCTGTGTTTGAGTAGCTCGATCATGCCGAAGATGCCATTGAGGGGTGTATTCAGCTCATGGGCCAGCTTAGAGGCAATGCTGCCGCGCAGTTCGCTGAGAGTGCTCTCTAAGACGCCGATCGTATTTTGTTGAACCCGAGATAGGGTTTGGATGCTGTCATATTGCTGCTTAATGCGGAGCATTGAATGGGCACGGGCACGCAGCTCAACCGCGTTGACGGGCTTACTGATAAAGTCATCGGCTCCGGTGGTCAGGCACTGGGCCAGGTCTGATTTGTCGTTGAGGGCAGTCACCATAATGATCGGGACGGTCTGCCATTGGGGCATCGCTTTGATCTGGCGACAGACTTCGATGCCGTCAAGCTCAGGCATCATCACGTCTAGCAAAATCAAATCGGGCTGAAATGTGTCGAGGGATGAGATCGCATCCCGCCCCCCAGCCGCATAGTGCAGCTGATAGTCCTGGGGGCTCAAGATCGTCTCAATCACATCAAAGTTATCAGGTTCGTCATCAATGATTAAAATCGAGGGTCTTAGCATGATGAAGCTTCCTGTCGTTCTAAGAGCTGCTGCATTACCCATGTCAGCTGACTTAACTTAAACGGCTTGCTGAGATAATCATCAGCGCCCGCTGCCTGACAACGCTCCCGATCGCCTGGCATAGCGAGTGCGGTCAGGGCAATAATCGGCACCTCCCCTAAATTAGGATCGCGCCGGATGCGCCGAATGGCCTCTAGCCCATTGATTTCTGGCATCTGGATATCCATCAAAATCAAGTTGGGAACTTCAGACCGGGCCAGGGTAATGGCCGTCTGCCCATTTTTTGCCACCAACAGGCGATAGCCCTTGGCACTTAAGTAGCTCGACAGGGTGCTGATATTGGCCTCATTATCCTCAGCCAGCAAGACTAAGGGGGTGCCCACCGGGTCCGATTGACCCGGCTCAAGACCAGACTCAAGACAGGTGGCATTGTTGAGAGGTGTTTTGACAGCGGCAAGCGCAGACGGTTCACAGGGCAGCTCGATCGTAAAACAGCTACCCAACCCGGCCTTGCTGGTGACCCCAACCTGCCCGCCATGGAGGCTGACAATGCGTTTGACCAGGGCCAACCCCAGGCCTGTGCCCTGATACTGGCGGTTGAGGCTGCTATCAACCTGGACAAAGGGCTGAAAGAGTTTGTCAATATGCTCTGGGGTAATGCCAATGCCGGTATCAATCACAGAAATTTTTAGGCAGGGTGGGCGGGTAGTGTTGGCCTCGGAACCCCTGACGGCTAGGGTGATGCGCCCCCCTTCTGGAGTGAACTTCAGCGCGTTGTCGAGCAGGTTAATCAAAACCTGACGGATGCGTCGCTCGTCTACCCATAAACCCGGCAAATTAGGGGGCACCTTAACTTGGATTTGGATACGTTTTTTGAGGGCTCGCTGCTGGATAAAGGCCAAGCTAGCCTGACAAAGGGGCGTCACCTGGGTTGAGGTGCAATTTAGCTTGATTTGACCGGCTTCAATTTTGGCGACATCCAGAACGTCGTTGATCAGCTCTAGCAAATGGGAGCCACTCCGTTCGATGGTTTGCAAAGCATTGCTTTGCTGGAGGTTGATTTCGCCAAAGATGCCTTCTTGCAGCCCCTCGCTCATGCCCAAAACAGTATTAAGCGGGGTCCGCAGTTCATGGCTTATGGTCGCCAAAAACTCATCTTTTAAGCGAGTGGCACGGGCGAGTGCTTGGTTGGTTTGCCGCAGCCTAGTCTCAGCCTGTTTGCTAATGGTCAACAGCTCATTCTTAGAGCGGTAAGCCTGGGTCAATTGAGCATTGGCGTTTATCAAACTCAAGTTGGTTTCTTTAAGGCGATGCCAGGTGACAATACAGTAGTCGGTTAAAGCAGCTAACACCAGGAGCAGCAGCAGCAAAAAGATCTCATCCGCTTCAAACGTTTCATATTTTTCTAGGAACTCGGCCA
>JBCCRZ010000381.1:0-6113 GCA_039200855.1 Cyanobacteria bacterium P01_D01_bin.44
AGCCTGACAGATGACGAAGAATGAGACATCTTAAAACTCATTTGGCGATCAAATTCTAGGATGTCTTTACCGTATGATAGAAAGTAACTGACTAAGCAATTCTTCGTTTTAAAGCAAGCTTTATGGATATTTTGACACTGGGTTGGGTAGGCTTCTTGGCATTCTTCTCATTCTCGCTTTCGCTCGTAGTTTGGGGCCGCAACGGTTTCTAAAGATTCAGCCTAGCGCTATCTATCATGAATACCGGCATAGAATTTCAGGCATACAATATCCTGGCGATCGCGGCTATTACTTTGCTAGTCGTCGTCACTGGCGGAGTGGCCTATCTAACCTCGGTTGAGTGGCGAGATCGACGGCGACAAAGCGACGAGACGTTAAAAAAGCGTCCGCGTAAGCGTTGAGAAAATCTCTGCGTGAGTGTCGCCAGGCTTGGTGCCTCAACCAAACAATTAGCTAGTGATACAAGTCCGCTAGCGCACAAAGTAGCATCTACAGAGGTGTTGGGCCAGCTGGCTCAACACCTCTTTTAATCGGCTGTAACAATCTTGAGTCATTCAACCCGCCCATCCGATATCAATACCACCGCTCGGCAGGTTGCCCTCACTGTGTTGAGATCAATCGAGCGTGGGGCTTTTGCTGATGTCGAGCTTGATCGACAGCTCAACCGGGCGACCCTTAGCAGCGTTGATCGACGCCTGGTCACCGGGCTGGTATATGGTACTGTCCGCCGTCAGCGGACCCTGGATGCCCTGATCGATCAATTTGGTAAGAAAACAGCCCAGCAGCAGCCCGCCGATTTGCGGCAGATTTTGCGCCTGGGGTTTTATCAACTGCGCTACCTTGACCAGATTCCTAACCACGCCGTGGTGGATACCTCAGTCCAGCTTGCCAAGGTCCATCGCCTGGGCAAGCTCAGCGGTGTCGTGAATGGTATGCTGCGGGCCTATATTCGATCCGCTGAGAGCGGCGATCCGCTGAAGCTCCCGGTCAACAAGACAACAGCACTGGGGGTGTTGCACAGCTATCCCGATTGGATTGTTCAAGCTTGGCAAATGTTGCTGCCCTCTCAGGATGAGGTCGATGCACTCTGCCAGTGGTTTAATCAATCGCCCCACATCGATCTGCGGATTAATCGCCTGCAAACCTCGGTCGATCAGGTCGAAGCCGCCTTTAACACCGCTGGCATCCAAACTGAGCGCTTACCGCATTCCCCAGATGCGCTGCGATTCAAGGCCCACATCGGTAACATTCGAGCCCTACCGGGCTATGGCCAGGGGTGGTGGGTGGTGCAAGATAGTAGCGCTCAGCTGGTGGACTATCTGGTCGATCCGCAGCCGGGGGAGACGATTATCGACGCCTGCGCGGCACCGGGGGGCAAGACGACCCATCTGGCGGAGCTGATGGGGGATGAGGGAAGCGTAATTGGGTGCGATCGCACCTCGTCACGCACCCGCAAGATTCAGCAAAACTTGAAACGATTGCAGCTTAATTCCATCGCCACCGTCATCTGTGATAGTCGCAACAATCCTGACTTTGCCGAAACCGCCGACCGGGTGCTGCTGGATGTCCCCTGCTCTGGATTGGGTACGCTGCACCGCCATGCCGATGCCCGCTGGCGACAAAACCCTGGCTCAGTCAAAAATCTGGTGCAGCTCCAAAAAGAATTACTCGCGCACACGGCTACCTGGGTAAAACCGGGCGGTGTGCTGGTCTATTCAACCTGCACCCTGCACCCGGATGAAAACGAATCTCAAATCCAACACTTTCTAGACAGTCATCCTGACTGGAAAATTGTCCCCCCCGATCCCAATTCCCCCGTTGTAGCACTGGCGGAACCCGAGGGGTGGGTGAAGGTATGGCCCCATCGCCACAATATGGATGGCTTTTTCATGGCGAAACTGATAGCACCTTGATACACCGGCAAATGGCCGAAATCTGTCAATACAATTATTTCAAGTAGAATTAAACCATACATGTCTACCTGTTGGGTATGCTGGGCGAGCCATGCTAAAAAAACTCCGCCTCAAAAACTTTAAAAACTTCAAAGATGCCGAGCTGGACCTGGGGCCTTTCACAGTCCTTGTGGGCGCAAATGCTACGGGTAAAAGCAATATCCGCGACGCCTTTCGTTTTCTAAGTGCAATCGGAAAAGGCTATAGCCTGCCTGATATCTTTGGCTATAAATATACCGAAGATGGCAGGCCACAGTGGTCAGGAATCAGAGGTGGAACTAAAGAAATATGCTTTCATGGAACCAATTTCTTCTCATTAGAACTAACGTTTCTAAGTAGTGTCTTATCTCGGGAAGAGTTGTTAACTTACTCATTAAAAATTGAATTAAGAGATAGCTTTCCTCGTGTAGTTGCTGAAGAGCTTGTCAATAAGACTCTGGGTGCAACTATTTTTGAGTCAACTACTACAGAGGAAGATAATTTACAAATAAAATTCTGTGATTATAACTATCCAAAATCCTTGACTCTGTCCTCCAACTTAGAGGCTGGACTATCTCAATATGAAATACTTTCACGCTATGATCGACGCCTTGATGATTGTCAAAGCGTTATGTACATTGAGGAAACGCAGCAAACACTTAAAAAAATGAGTTTTTTGGAGTTTGATCCTCAGGTTATGCGTAATACTTCATTTCCTGGTCAATCTCTGGGTGATCATGGAGAAAATGTAGCATCTACGTTACAGCAAATTTGTTTTGAGCCGTTGAAAAAAGATACACTGCTTTTTTGGCTCCAGGAACTGGCTCCAATAGATGCTAAGGATCTTGATTTTCCCACTGATTTAACTGGAAGAATATTATTGCAACTTGTAGAAAAAAATGGTCAAAAAGTATCTGCCTACAGTGCTTCCGATGGAACTTTGAGACTGTTAGGTCTACTTGCAGCACTTATTCATCCAGAGGATACTGAGTTTTATTTCTTCGAAGAGCTGGAAATGGGCATTCACCCCAGTCGATTATATATTTTGGTGCAATTGATCGAAGAGCGGGTGAATATAAAAAACTTTCAGGTGATTACAACAACGCATTCCCCTCAATTCCTACAATTTCTGAATTCGACTTCTTTGCAGAATACCTCTGTGGTCTATCGTTTGCCTAATCAGACAGATGCACACATTAAGCGCATCATGGAGATTCCCCACGCCCGAGAAATTCTAGAAAAGAAAAATATTGCCGATTTGTACAGCGCAGGTTGGTTAGAAAATTCTGTACTTTTTGCTGAGCCAGAAGAGGCTGAAGCGGCTAAGGCAGCTACCGCATGAATGTCCTCGTTATTCCCGAGGATTTTCGTAAAGATCAATATATTCTCAAGCCTATAATCAAAGCGATGTTTGGGTATTTGGGCAAGCCTAAAGCGAGGATCGATATTTGTAACCCACCTTTGCTTGGGGGCGTTGGCGAAGCCCTAAAGTGGAGCAGAATTGAAGAAATCTTAGAGATTTATCCAACGGTCGATGTCTTTTTGCTGTGCATAGACCGAGACGGCAACCCTTCTCGACATCAGAAACTCAGAACGTTAGAGCAAAAAGCAGCCCAGCTACTGAGTAAGCCATCTATTATGATTGCAGAGAATGCCTGGCAGGAGCTCGAAGTATGGACTCTGGCGGGGCATGAGTTGCCTAAAGACTGGAGTTGGAAGGCCATCCGGGCAGATCCTGATCCTAAAGAAATGTACTTTTTACCCTTTGCTGAGCAGCAGGGATTTGATCGAACAATGACCAATCTGGCGTACAAACGTCTATCAGAACAAGCCGCTAGCCGATACAAAAAAGTTCGACAGCGTTGCCCAGAAGATATTGCCCAAATGGAAGACCGAATAAACACATGGCTAACTGCACAGTAATGTTAATTTTTCGGCACTGAATTTAAGCCAGCCAAACCAGGCTCGATAGGATTGGCCTTATCGGGGGGTGGTTGCTACGCAACGAGATTTGCTGCCCCAGGAGATTTTCCATGAAAAAGGCCTGTGCTTTGATACCCGCCCTGCTGCTCGTGGCTTGTTCACAGCCGGAGCCAGTCAGTACTGTGCCGATTGAAGGGGCTTTGGTAAGAGGGGTTAATTTCAATGGGGCTGGGGGGATTGAAATTGACGGTTATCGCTGGACTTCGCAGGATGACTCCAAGGCCAATGGCATGATGTTGCGGGAGGTTGAGGCCATTACAACTGAGCTACAGCCGAAGCCGGGGGTGGATGAAGACACCCAGGCAATGTTGAATAGCGCGATCGCAAAACCTGGCAAACTCGAAATTAACCAGATTCTCTATGGGGCTCAGTACGACCTGTATCTCTGGGTGATGGAAAACGAGCGCGGCACCCAGCGCACCATGAGCGTTGAAATCGAAGGCCAAACGGTGGAGGAGGCGATGGGCAATCTCCCCTTTAAGCAATGGGCTCGCTATGGACCCTACCCCTTTGAGCTAAGCGACGGCGAAATCAATATCGCGATTACCACCGCCGACCCCAATCAAAAGGCCCAGGTGATGGGGATGCTGATCGTCAAACCTGACAATTCTGGGTCACTTCGAGGTTGTGGGCAATGCCTACCCTACTCCGCTTCCCTTCTGAACACCACGTCCCCGCGTCCCCGCGTCTCCCCCATCTCCCCTATCTCCCTTGCCCCTCTTAAACCAACCCCACCTCCTGCGGCTGCTGTAACTCACTAAGCTCCAACTGCCCCGACTGCTTAGCTCGCAGCAACGCCGCCTCTGCCAAGCCCAAAAACAGCGGATGGGGCGTGTTGGGACGTGATTGAAACTCGGGGTGAAACTGGCTAGCGATAAAGAAGGGGTGATCTGAATGTTCGATAATCTCCACCAGTCGTCCGTCGGGGGAGGTGCCGCTGACTTTGTAGCCGGTGTCTAAGAAAAGGTTGCGGTAGGCGTTGTTAAACTCATACCGATGGCGGTGGCGTTCGTAGACGACTTCTTCTTGATAGAGCCGACGGGCTAGGCTGTTAGGCTCCAGTCGGCAGGGGTAAAGACCCAGCCGCATGGTGCCGCCCAGATCAACCACATCCTCTTGCTCAGGCAGCAGATTAATCACCGGGTTGCTGGTTTCAGGGTTGATTTCAGAGCTGTTGGCATTGTCCAGATTGGCGATATTTCGCGCCCACTCCACCACGGCGCACTGCATCCCGAGGCACAACCCGAGGAAAGGAATGCCCTTGTCTCGCACGTAGCGAACGGTGCGGATTTTGCCCTCAATGCCGCGACTACCAAAGCCGCCGGGGACGACGACCCCATGGACCCCTTCGAGGAAGGCTTCAGGCTCTTTGTCTTCAATGTCTTCGGAGCTGACCCAGCGAATATTGAGATCGGCATCGACTGCGATCGCAGCGTGCCTCAACGCTTCAACCACCGACAGGTAAGCGTCGTTCAGGCTAACGTATTTGCCCACAATGGCAATATCAAGCTTTTTGGTGGGTCGATAGAGCCGATCTACCAGGGTTGACCAACCGCTTAAGTTGGGTTCCCGCTGGTCTAGATTGAGCAGCTGTAATGCCTGCTCAGCCAAGCCTTCTTGTTCAAGCCGCAGGGGCACTTCGTAAATGCTGCGGGCATCTGTAGACTGAATCACGCACTGCACTGGCACATCACAAAAGTTAGAGACTTTTTCCTTGATGTGGTCTTCAATAGGCTTTTCGCAACGGGTGACGAGAATGTCGGGCTGGATACCGATGGAGCGCAGCTCTTTGACCGAGTGCTGGGTGGGTTTGGTTTTGACTTCGCCCGCCGCCGGTATCCAGGGAATCAGGGTGACGTGCATGTAGATGACGTTTTGCCGACCCACCTCTTTGCGAAACTGGCGAATCGCTTCTAAAAACGGCAGTGACTCAATATCGCCGACGGTGCCGCCGATCTCGGTGATCACCACGTCGGGGTTGCGGTTACGGGCAACGCGATGAATGCGCTCTTTGATTTCGTTGGTGATGTGGGGGATGACTTGAACTGTGCCGCCTTCGTAGTCGCCGCGACGTTCTTTATTAATGACAGCCTGGTAAATTGAGCCGGTGGTGACGCTGTTGAGCCGCGACATAGACGTGTCGGTAAAGCGTTCGTAGTGGCCCAAGTCGAGGTCAGTCTCAGCCCCGTCTTCGGTGAC
>JBCCRZ010000382.1:0-6107 GCA_039200855.1 Cyanobacteria bacterium P01_D01_bin.44
GCTGTGCCCCCCTGCCAAAATGAGTGCTGAGATTGCTTGAGCCAAGATCACCCTCAAGCGCTGGGGCGACGGCGACGATCAGCCCAAAACTGCCCCTTAAAGAAATATACAATCCCAAAAAAGACAGAGACCAACAGGTAGAGTAGCCGAATACACCAGCCTGCCTTGTCAAACAAAAAGGCAAACAGCCCGACTTCGACGCCGCTATAGCGAGCCAGCTCGTTTTGCAGTAAGACGATCTCATCCCCCGCCACCGGGTCGAGTCGATTAGGCTGGGTTGGCGGCTGCGTCACCCTGGCGGTATAGCGATAAAATCCCCACTTACCCGAATGCCCCGTTTCTCGCTGCAAAAAGGAATCGGTCAGGGCAACGGCCTCCGTCTCGGGGATGCCTGAGCGCGCTGCGACTTGCTTGACCCAAAGCCCATAGCGCGTGATGTAGCTAACGCTAAAGATCAGGGGGACTGCGATCGCAAACAAGGCTAACCTGGCCCACAATCCCCAGGTCTGGGGCAGATAGACCGTCGCCGCCCCCAACCCCAGCCCCAGCAAGACAAACAAAATTAAGTTTGAAACCTCAACCAACTCTAAGCTAGTCAGCACTCCGCCGACGACAGGTAAGGCATAGAGATACGTCTCAACCGCCCAGGTAGCCAGCACCTTGAGCCCTGCCGCTGCCAGACAGAGGATAATGCCAACAAAAAAGTATAGGCCTATCCGAGCGGGTTTAAGGACAGCCTTTTTTGGGGTGGATTGCATAATCTATAGAGCGTCATACCCAGAAATGGATTATTAACCAGACCAAAACAGTAGATACATTCAGAAAGTTACTGGCAAACCAGTCACTGCAGCCGCTAATTATAAACGATAAGATTCAATTTCGATCATTTGATTTCGCCCATGATCCTCAGAATTGAGCAAAATGTCAAAAAAACTTAGATTTTGTCGGCGATTGTCAGGATTACGGACAGCAGGCAGGGTGGGTAAGGGTGAAGGGCAATAACGTAGTGGGTGGTAGGTAATGGGTAGTGGGTGAAATTTGCTCTACCCTCTTACCCAATTCTCTCTACCCTCTACCTGTTCCCCTGCCCCCTCCTGGCCTGTAGTAATCTAATAAGGGTTTTCTACACTCCCTTTCCTATCACTCTCCAGGGTATCCCTATGACATTCGGACAAGAGCCGCCCCAGCTGATCAAGCAGCGTCTTTTATTCACGGGTCGCAAGTTTAGCTTTGAGGTCAATCACCTACGCTTGCCCAACGGGGCCACGGGGGACTGGGAATGTATCCGCCATCCGGGTGGGGCCGTTGCGATACCGGTGACCCCAGACGGTCAGCTGGTCTTGGTGCGCCAATATAGATTTGCTATCAGCGGTCGGCTGCTGGAGTTTCCGGCGGGCACCATTGAGGTGGGCGAAGATCCCCTCAGTACTATTCAGCGCGAAATCGAAGAAGAGACGGGATACAGCGCTAAAACCTGGCAAACTGTCGGCAAATTTCCTCTGGCTCCGGGTTATTCCGATGAAATAATCTATACCTTTCTCGCCACAGACCTGGAGAAATTAGACACCCAGCCCGAACTCGACGAAGACGAAGATCTAGAAGTTGTGCTGCTGTCCCCCGAAGATTTTGAACAGGCCATTGCCAATGGTGAACCCATTGATGCCAAATCCATTGCTAGCTTTTTTATGGCAAAACCTTTGCTGGGCTGATGCTAATCATGGCAATTCTTAAATCTAATGCCAATCAAGCCACTGATTAAACGGGTAAAGCCCTATCTACGCTGGGTGATCGTGGGTGGCACCTGCTTTTTTGTGATTAAGGCCCTTAAAGATCACTGGCGAGAGGTGGCGGCAATTCGAGTGACGACAGCCAGTTGGGCCTGTTTTGCAATCGCGCTGGGGCTGACATTACTGGCTCATATTTGGTCTGGCTGGGTCTGGCATTGGATTTTACAAACCTTCAACCAGCCCCTTAGCGGCCTTTGGGGCATCCGAGTCTATCTGCGCACCAATCTCGCCAAGTATTTACCGGGCAACGTCTGGCATTTCTACGGTCGGGTGCGCGCGGTGCAAAGTACAGGGGCCTCGACGCGGGTGGCCATCCTCAGTGTGGTGATGGAGCCTTTGCTGATGGCCGCCGCCGCTTTGGCGATCGCATCGGTGAGTAGTTGGGATTTTTGGCTGGTTCGATTAGGGGGGCTGATGGCTGTTGTGGTCGGGGTACATCCTCGCCTGTTGAACCCCGTCCTAAAAAGAATGGGTCAGGCTAAAGCCCAGGGACTTCCCAACGCCGAGGCCGAAGGAGAGTATATCCAGTTGAGTCACTATCCTGTGAGACCGTTTTTGGGCGAATTAGGCTTTGTGGGTCTCCGGGGTGCGGGTTTCATGTTCACAGTTTTAGCCCTGCAACCCCTCACGGGTAGCCAACTCATGCCGCTGCTCGGTGGCTTTAGCATCGCCTGGCTACTGGGGCTGGTGCTACCAGGAGCCCCTGGCGGTATTGGGGTCTTTGAGGCGGTTGCGATCGCGCTACTCGGATCCCAGTTAGCCGCTGCGCCACTGCTGAGCAGCGTCGCCTTTTATCGGTTGATCAGCACCCTGGCTGAGGTGATGGGGGCCGGGCTGATTTGGCTAGATACCCCAGTAGACCAGCCCAACCCGCCACCCCTTAAATCCAAAGTCCAGTCCGAGCGCTGACCACCCAACCTATTCGAGACGCCCGTCGCGCAGTATCTTTGTTAACACAGTATTAATTCGCTCCATGGATGTTGCGTTCTCCCCCACCTCCCAAGCTTCTGCCGACCGGTTAATCCAGTCAACCCCAGCAGATGGCTATCGACTGTCGGTTGTAGTGCCGATTTACAACGAATTTGAAAGCATCCCAGCGCTGCTCAAGCAGCTAACCCAAGCTTTGAAAGCGCTAGGCGCTCCCTACGAAATTATCTGTGTTGACGACGGTTCTAAAGATGGCTCTGCCGATCTCCTCAAGCAAATTGCCCAGCAAGATAACCACGTTAAAGCCGTCATCCTACGACGTAACTATGGACAAACCCCGGCGATGGCCGCAGGCTTTCACGAGGCCACGGGCAACATCATCATCACCCTGGATGGCGACCTGCAAAACGACCCGGCTGACATTGGTACCCTGCTCAACAAGCTAGATGAAGGCTACGACCTGGTTAGCGGCTGGCGTAAAGACCGTCAAGATCATGCCGTTACCAGACTGCTGCCCTCCAAAATCGCGAACTGGCTGATTGGTCGCGTCACGGGCGTTGATATCCGTGATTACGGCTGCTCCCTTAAAGCCTATCGGGCTGAGGTCGTCCACGATATGAACCTCTACGGCGAGCTCCATCGGTTTCTACCCGCCCTCGCCTTTATTGAAGGGGCCCGGATTACCGAAATCCCGGTACGTCATCACGCGCGTCAGTTTGGCAAAAGTAAATACGGCCTGGGTCGCACCCTGCGCGTCATCCTGGACTTGCTGACAATTTACTTCATGAAGACTTTCTTAACCCGCCCTATGCATGTCTTTGGGCCATTTGGGCTAGTGTCGATCCTATCGAGTTTCATACTGAGCGCCTACCTGGCCTTTGAAAAATTTGCGATGGGTCAGGACATTGGCGATCGGCCCCTGCTGCTACTCACGGTGGTGCTATTTTTGTCCGGCATTCAGCTGTTTAGCTTTGGCCTGTTAGCAGAGTTGACCATGCGCACTTACCACGAATCACAAAAACGTCCGATTTATCGGATTCGAGAAGTGATCCAACGGCAATAAAGCGCATAAACATTATGTCTAATCAGTCCCATAGACGTTGGCTGATCCTCAGTCTTTTGTTTGCGATTCTTTATGGAGTGCTGTTTTGGCGCATAGCCTCTGAGGACTACTATTCATTACAAGACGATGCCCGCCAGCATATTTTTTGGATGCAGCGGTGGCTGGATCCAACGCTGTTTCCAAACGATTTAATGGCTGACTATTTTCAGTCATTATCCCCGTTTGGTTACAGAACACTCTATAGGGTAGCCACAGCTCTGGGAATTCATCCCTTTTTGTTCAGCAAGCTGCTGCCACCAATACTAGGCATCGTCTCGACGATATATGGATTTTATCTTTGCCTGCGCCTGATACCGTCACCCGTGGTAGCCTTTGCCAGCACACTCATACTCAACCAATCGATGTGGATGTGGCAAGATCTGGGTTCGGGCACCCCTCGTGCTTTTGCCATTCCATTGCTGCTGGCCTTTTTATACTATCTGTCGAAGCGGGCGCTTTGGCCCAGCGTCAGCGTTGTTATCTTATCAGGATGGTTTTATCCGCACCTTGTTCTAATCTCAGTGGCAACTTTGGCAATGCGACTGCTGAGGTGGGGGCATCGACGCATAGAATTATCTGCTGACCCGCTAGACTATCATCTGCTCGCTTGGGGTGGTATTGCAGGCTTGCTGGTGCTTTTGCCGTTTATGATCTCTACATCCCCCTATGGGCCAGTGGTGACTGCCGCCCAAGCCAAAACTATGCCAGAATTTGTCACCGGGGGGCGACACTCTTTTTTTGGTAGGCCCTGGCTTGATTATTGGCTGGGAACGCGGAGTGGTCTGTTTCCCGTCCTCAACCCGGCTCCTATATTTGCGGGTTTTTTGCTACCTGTGCTCCTGCTGTTTCGAGAACAGGTCCCTCTATTGTTGCAAACCACGCGTGAGTTGGGTCTACTGCTTCAGTTTATGGTGGGTTCTCTCGGGACCTTTTTGCTGGCCCATATAATGTTGTTTAGATTGCATAGCCCCAATCGCTATACGCACTACAGCGCACGCATTATTCTGTCGATTGCAACCGCCATGGTGCTAATCAGCCTGGCGGCTGCGCTGGGTCAATGGCTAGCTGCAGTTATCCCCTTTCGGCAACTGTCAAAGCGATTATCTAAGCTAGCAGTGGGAACCGTGCTCATGGGTCTAATGCTATACCCTGCTTCTCTCAACAACTTTTTAGATATTTTGTATGCATCGTCTGATCGAAGACCCCTTTACGAGTTTCTAGCTCAACAGCCTAAAGACACGTTGGTGGCCTCTTTATCTAAAGAAGCCAATAATATTTCCAGTTTTGTAGGCCGCAGTGTATTGGTCAGCCCAGAGCACAGCATTGCTTATCATACGGGCTATTACACTCAGATCCGCCAGCGCGTGTTTGATCTCATTCGGGCTCAGTACAGTACTGATTTAGGCGAACTTCAAAAGGTTACGCATCAGTATGGCATTGATTTTTGGCTAATTGACAGCAATAGTTTTGACCTTGAAAGCTTGGATAACAATCGATGGCTTCGGCAATTTCAGCCAGAAATGAGCGATGCGATCGCACGGCTAAAACAAGGCCAGCAACCGATATTGAAACAGCTTATACCTGCCTGCACAACGCTTAGGGAAACCTTCAAACAAAGGGAAGTTGTATTAGTAGACGCTACTTGCTTATTAAGTAAATAGGGCCTGGGGCACATCCTAAGGGTTATTAACAGGTTCATACAGGCTAGCCGCCTTGACCGTTTGCCTTGGCAATCAAAAACTCCCCTGATACAAAGCAGTACCAGGGGAGTTTTTTAACCTAAACTAGCCTACTTGTCAGCCAAATCGACTGGACGTTGAGGCTATCAAGAAGGCCGCGTAGGTCAGAATGTAACCCACCGTAAAGTGAGCCAAACCAACCACACGGGCCTGAACGATGGACAGCGCAACGGGCTTGTCCTTCCAGCGGATGAGGTTAGCCAGCGGGGTGCGCTCATGAGCCCAAACAATGGTCTCAATCAGCTCTTGCCAGTAGCCTCTCCAGGAGATCAAGAACATGAAACCGGTTGCCCAGACCAGATGTCCAAATAAGAACATCCAGGACCAAACCGCCAGGTTATTCATGCCGTAGGGATTGTACCCGTTAATCAGCTGAGAAGAATTGAGCCACAGGTAGTCGCGCAGCCAGCCCATGAGGTAGTTAGAACTCTCATTAAACTGAGCTACGTTGCCCGACCAGACCGCGATGTGTTTCCAGTGCCAGTAGAAGGTCACCCAACCAATCGTGTTGAGCATCCAGAACATGGCGAGGTAGAACGCATCCCAAGCAGA
>JBCCRZ010000383.1:0-6107 GCA_039200855.1 Cyanobacteria bacterium P01_D01_bin.44
CACCCCCATCGTTGATCCAAGATTTCGCGAAATTGAATTCCCCGTTGATTTTCCGGGGTACGTGCGGCTCTCGGCCATGATTTGGACTGCCCTGGCCGTCATTCTCTGGCGACTTGGCTACAGCCCTGACTGCGAACCCCTTGGCTTAGCCCGACAAAGGGCTAGAACCATGGCAGAGCTGCTGATTTCTAAGGCAGAATACACCGGCCCAGTCGTCCTGGTTGCCCACGGTGGCATTAATCGACTGATCGCCAAAGAGCTAAGGCGACGAGGCTGGAATGGCCCCAGAATGCCTCGTAGTAGACATTGGGGTTGTACGACTTATCAAGCTTAAGCTCCTTTTAGCCAGCGGTGAGTGGCTTCGGCAATGCGCTGACCGTAGAGTTTGGCCGATTTGACATCGCCTGAGTTCATCTCGACATCACCACCACTCATGTCCAATTCGCTAAACCCCATGACCCCCATGAAGGAACCCAGTCGGTTCACTTCGTCATCTTTGCCGACATATTGACTTGGCATATCGGCTGAACCCACCCAAATCATGCCATGCTGAGACGCATTAATTGCCAGGTAAATTAAAGTGCCTTGCTTATCACCACTGGGAGAAGCAGAGTGGGTAAACCCACCGGCAATTTTATTTTTCCAGCCGAGCTGAAACCAAACTTCGCTGGCAGCGTCCAAGAAGCACTTAAACTGACCAGCGACGCCCCCCATATAGGTAGGGCTACCAAATACAATCGCATCGGCCTGATTGAGCTGCCCCAGGATGTCATCGTCTTTCCAGCGGCCAGCTTGGATTTGCTCACCCGTAATCCGTAGAACCTCTGCAGAGGTATCTGCTACGCTCTTGACGCCTTCTGCAACGCCATCGGCCATAGCCTGGGTGTGGCCCTGCCCTGAGAAATAAACCACTGCAACAGTTGCCATAGAAAATTCTCAATATCGACAATAGTTCGAAAAAACTGAACACCAGAAGAATAGCAAATATGTTGTATTGAAGGCACGCCCTACCCCCCTAACTGAGATTGCCGGTTGCTTGTATTCAATTCTGTGTTGGTCAACCACAAAGGATTGCCTCTACTCCACAACCTTACTCATCTTCCCCATCACCCCCATCTTCTCCCTCACCCATCCGAAATCCCTTCAACTCTCCCTGTATCCGTACAACATCAACTCATCTGGGAGCCATCTTATGAAAATTCACGGCATAGAAGGGATGACCAGTACTGATCTCTCAGCTGAGGTGGCGAAAGGTGGCAAGTTTGTGATTTTTCAGTATTGCTTTTCGGTGGTGGTGATGAGCTTTAAGCGGCGCTCACCGATTTATTTTGTCAAAGCAGATGAGAATATTACTCTTAAGGGCCTGAGATATACGCTGATATCAGCCCTACTGGGTTGGTGGGGTATCCCTTGGGGGATTGTCTTTACGGTACAAACCCTGGTCACCAACTGCAGCGGTGGCAAAGATGTGACGCAGCCAATCTTGGCCGCATTGAGTGAGCAAGCTGAGCCGGGCTAGCTAAACATGGGGATAAAATGGGGTTGCGATCGCACCCGTTCAAACCAGGCCTGAATGGCGGAAAAGGGGTTTAAGTCAAACCCACCATCCGCCGCCACATGGGTATAGGCAAATAGACCAATGTCCGCAATTGAGTAGCATTCATCGACAAAGTAAGGATGCTCGGCAAGGTGTTGATCCATCACCTTCAGCGCAGCGTAGCCCTTGTCTTGCAGCTTAGGCAACTCGGCCTGGCGCGGGTGATCGGCAGGCAGCATTTGTTGCACAAACCGGGCAACGGCAATATACGGCTCATGGCTGTATTGCTCAAAGAAAAGCCAGCGCAGCACCTCTGCCTGGGCCAGACGCTCAGCGGGAAAAAACGGTGTCCCCTGGGCAAGGTAGTAAAGAATCGCGTTTGACTCAGGCAGATAGCGCCCCGGCTCAATTTCTAGCGTAGGCACCTTGCCATTGGGGTTCATCGCCAGAAACGAATCAGTGCGGGTGGACCCGGTCATGATGTCAACTTCTTGCCAGGTGTAGGGCGTTTGAAGCTGCTCTAACAAGAGTTTGACCTTATAGCAGTTGCCGGAAAAGGTCATGCCGTGGACTGTGAGCATTTGGGTGAGTGTTGGGTAGTGGGTAGTAGGTGGACCGATCTCAGACCTATCTCAAGGCGAAATAACTCTCTAAGTGAGCCAGACGTTCTTGGTTGAGCAGACTGCGGCAGGTTTCGAGGGAAAAATCATCTGAAAAGAATTGATTGGCGGCCAGCTCAGTTGAAAACTCAGTTGAGAATTCACAGTGGGTGTCTCGATAGCGTCGCCAGATAATTTGGAGTTCGATCTGTTTAAGATCGCCCACCAGACTATTGTTTTCAACTTTGATCATTTCAGCTTCAGAGACTTCGTAGGCCATTTCTGGGATGCCCCAACCTTGCAAGTTGGCAATGCGATCGTTAGTGACCTGGGCCATGCAATTGTAAAACACCATAGGATAAGCAGCCCCTTCCTCCAAGGGTTCACTGGTGACCTCACAGTGCAAAACTCGATAGTGTCGCCAGGTCTGTTCAATCTGCTCGAGGCGAAGCTGCTGAGCCGCTGAGAGTGAAGCGGTAAAGGCTTCCTCGGTGAGTTGATGAAAATAGGCAGTCACTTGATGCCAGCGAATGGCGCAGTCATTGAGCGACTGCTGCCCTCGATCTGGGCAATCTGGCTTTGCCACCCCCGGAACAGCCTCAGCAAAGATCGCAGTGGGGGTTGCTAACACGGTGATAATTGCCCCAGATAGAATCTTGCAGCGCTTGAGATATTGAGTTGATTGCTGAGTCATGACGATCAATTGGATAGACACCCTTGACGTCTTTCGTTATGCCATACGACATGGCTGTTAGCACAAACGAACGTTCGCTATCAAAATTTAGCGGTAAGGGCTTTGGGCTTTATTTGCCCCAAAAGGCGTATTGGTCCATGATTTGGGCAATGCGATTAGGCGCTTTGATGTCTCTGAAGAGGGTTATTGCCCGTTGTAAATAGTCTCGAGCCGCTTGTGCTGTATCAGACTGGCTTTGGTGAGTCAGCGCCAATTGATAGTAGGCTGCCGCCAGGTCACAGGTGGCCCCAATCGTCTCCAATAGCTCTACGGACTGTTGATGATGATCAATTGCCTGAGCATAGTGTCCTTGCTGACGCAATAAGGCAGCTAAGCCGCTCAAAGCGTTGGCTTTAACCTGCAGATAGTGACTGGCATCAGCAAAGGTAATCGCCTGGTGGTAAAGCTGAGCTGCGATCGCAAGCACCCCCAGATGATGATAGGTTTGCCCCAACAGCAAAAAGAAATAGGCAAAACGCCCAGCGTGTTCCGGCACAGCTTGATTGCTAAAAGAAGCATATAGTCGGTCTGCTAGATCCCGTGCCGCAGCAGTTTCTCCCAGTTGCGCATAGACGAGCGCTAAGGCTACTGAAGCTTTTTTTGCCCAGGCCGCGTGTTCTGTGTCAGAGGCCAGCTCAATCACCTGCAATAGCTGAGACTTCGCCTCTTCCAAGGCACCTAGATCAATTTTGTAAAGACCAATGCTCAGATGAGAATCGACATTCAGCATTTTGAGATAGTACTGCCCTAGCTGGGTGGCCTCTGTGGCGACCTCCATGGGTTGCAACTGGGTCAGGGCGGTATCGGTCTCTGCGATCGCACGCTGCTGGCACTCAATCGCTTCCCAAATCCGCCCTGTGATCCAATAAACATCCCCTAGCAGGTTCAGCAGTTCGCTCAATTTGGCACGGGGGTGCCGGGTCGCATCGAGCTTGGGTAGCACCTGGGTGATCGCCGCAATCACCGGCTGCAATAACCCCATCCGGTACAGACTACTGGCCAGAGGCAAAAATTGCTGCCATTGGTTATGGCGACTTTTGAGCAACACATCCGCCGCTGACTCATAATCTTGCGTCTCTAAAAAGTGGTAGTAGGCTTCTAGAGCCTGTAGGGCATCAGCCAGGGCCGTAATCTGCTCAATGCTCTCGGTCCAATAGCTGGCTGCGGCCTGGTTGGCCCTTTGCCAGGCATCGCTGGCCCGCAGCCGAGCGATCGCAATCGCCCTAACCACCGGATGCAGCCAATATTGCCCCTGGTGGGTCTCGAGCAGAGAGCGATTACGCAGAGAAGCGATTACCTGCCGCTGCTGGGCCGGATGCACCTCCCACAGCTGAGCCAACAGCGCCGCCATCGGCAGCTGAGGGATCGCCTGATAGCGATAGCAAGCTAGCCGACATAATAGACGATAGGCCATCGGGTCGAGCTGCTCTAGACGCTTGACCTGACTCACCACCAGGTTCTTCAAATCGGTTTCGACCAGCGGGTCGGTATGGTTAATCTGCCAGTACAGGGCTAGATCACCCTCAAAATCATTGAGCACTGTCCCCAGCAAAATTTCCATCGCTTTAGCATTGCCGCCATAGACCCGGTGTAAAGACTGTAACGCTGGGTCAGTGATGCCCTGACTTTGAAATAACTGCTGCCAGGTTTCGAGGGTCAGCCCCGGCAACCGATAGTGATGACCCTTTACCCCTGGTTCACACAGCCGGTCTCGACTGGTCACCAGGGTCACCGAGCGTCCCTGGGGATCCGCCAGGATTCTCAACAGCTCAACATAGCGACGATGGGGATGCACAAGCTGACCGTGGGCATCAAGGGCAGGCTCCAGGTTGTCAATCAAGATGCCGATGCGGTGTTCGCGCAAATGCCGCTTGAGGCGACCCAAAGTGACCCCAAAATCGCGCCCCGGTTCTTCATTAAAGTCCTGACGCAGCCACTCTTCAACCACCCGCTCAACGGCGGTAATATTGCCTGTTTCTTTGGCCATGAGCAAATCCAGGGTGAGATCAAACTGCCCAGCATCCAGATAGCGCTGGGCCAGGGTAGTTTTGCCAATCCCCCCTTCTCCCTGAATGACAATCAGTCGATGACCCTGATCGATGAGGGTATTGAGGGTTGCGATCGCACCTTCACGCCCCACAAAATGGGGGTCGCTGATCGGCAAAGCTAAGGTAGCTGACTCGGCCCGATTGGGCACAGCTAGACTGGGCAAGGCCAGCGCAGAACTCTCCAGAGAAACGCCAATCCGTTCCGTCGCTGCGGATAATTTCTCCGTTGCACTGACCACTTTCCGCTTGGCGCGCTTGAGCCAGTAGATCAGCCGAGAGCGACAATTGCCTTTGGTGATACGTTCACCCAGCGCATCCGAGAGAATCCGCCATAGCTGAGAGGCGACATCCTTGACATGGCCTTCGCTATAGCCCGCGCTCAACGCAATCGTACTGTAAGTCTGCCCCCCCCAAGCCTGTCGTAAAATCACACACTGTAAATCATTCAGATGCCGCCCGGTCTTTTCGTAGAGCAGTCGATCTGCAAACTCAATAGCTACATCAATTCCCATCAGCACCGCACATCTGGCTTGTATTGGTTGGCGTGTTTTCTAGGCGCGTTTTCACAGCCCTTGTAAACGTTTTTATTTCAGACGTTTTTGCTCAATTTAAGGCTACCGTCCTGTTTGCTGAAATTACGAACCGAAAGTCCCGACTTTTTCAGACCTTTAAATTCATACCATCCAGGACAATTTCAGACGGACGGGTTGACTGGGAGTTTTTAAGGTGAGGAAGAGGAAATTGAGTAGAGGGAATTGGGTAGAGGGTAGAGGGATCACCACCCACTACTCACTACCCTCCACCCACTACCTACCCGACCTGTACCTACTCATGAAACCAACCATGCATACCGACCTCGCTGGTCCACTGTCCGCTCGTCTGAACTATGGGCATATCCAAACCCGCATTAACCATCTGGTGATGGAGTACCTTGAGATCTCAACCCTCCAATCCCGCATTGAGGATTTACCTGAGCAGCTGGTCACCCCTCAGCCAAGAGCTTGGGGGCGGATAGAGTGGGATGCGATCGCGCCGACTCAGATTATAGGTATCCAACCTGACGTATTTATCAAAGTCCTCGAAGGCACCATCAACACAGAAGCCCCCATTCGAGGGTACACCCAAGCCAGTCGGCAATATTTAGAACATTTTTACCCCCTAATGGCTCGTTTTGTCGGCGGGCATTTCTC
>JBCCRZ010000384.1:0-6083 GCA_039200855.1 Cyanobacteria bacterium P01_D01_bin.44
CCATTACCCATTACCCATTACCCATTACCCATTACCGTTCGGCTGAGACTTCGGCGTGAGCTCAGTCGAACGCTCACGCCGAAGCCCATTACCCATTACCCCATTCCCCTTTCGCCTCTATTGAGCCAACACCCACTGCACTAGCGTGCGAACCCCGTAACCGGTTGCACCGGGGCTGTTGTAGCCATTTTCTTTGTCAGTCCACACGGGGCCTGCCACATCCAGGTGAGCCCACGGGGTCTCTTTGACAAACTGCTTGAGAAATAGGGAGGCTGTAATCGAGCCTCCCGCCCGCGGGCCGGTATTTTTCATATCAGCAACCACCGACTTGAGCCCCTCAAAATACTTTTCTTCCATGGGTAATCGCCAGAGTTTTTCACCTGAGACGTTGGCGGCGGCTATCAAATCCTTTGCCAGATCATCACTCTCAGTAAACATCCCCCCAATGTCATTGCCGAGGGCCACGATGCAGGCCCCGGTCAGCGTCGCCAAATCCACAATGGCATCGACGCCTAGCTTCTCAGCAAACACCAGCGCATCGGCCAGGGTCAGTCGCCCCTCAGCGTCAGTATTATTGACCTCAATGGTCTTGCCATTAGAGGCGGTGAGAATATCGCCAGGGTGCAACGCATGACCACTGATCATGTTTTCGGTGGCGGCGCTGATAAAGTGCACCTCAACCTCGGGCTTGAGCAGTGCGATCGCTTTGGCTGCGCCCAGGGTAGCAGCGGCCCCACCCATGTCAATTTTCATCATGTCGATCATGCTGCCAGCCCCGGCCTTAATGTTTAAGCCCCCTGAGTCAAAGGTGAGTCCTTTACCCACAATCGCCAGCTTGGCCTTGGGCGTCCCGGCGGGCTTGTAGGTGAGATGAATAAACTTGGGCGACAGATCAGAGGCTTGGGCTACCCCTAAATAGGCCCCCATCCCTTGCTTTTCACAGTCTTCGCGCTCTAGCACTGCCAGCGATAAACCCTGGGACTCGGCAATCTCAGCTGCGGTCTCCGCTAGTTTGGCTGGGGTCACTACATTGGGGGGGGCGGCCACCAGCTCACGGGCTAAAACCACGCCCTCGCAAATCTTATGACCTTTTTCAATAGCGTCTTCTTGCCCAACATGTTCTAATAGATGGACGGTCTCTAGCTCGACTTTGGACTTCTCGGGCTCTGACTTGAAGCGAATGTCCTGATACATTGCCAGGACCACCCCCTCTACTAAAGATTGGGTGGTGAGGGCTGGGCTATTGTTCCACACGGGGAAACTCACCCCCAGGGTGGCGCATTTTTCTTGTTTTGCCAGCCGTGCCGCGCTCGCAGCAGCCCGCCGTAAAACCTCCAGGCTCAGTACATCTGAGCGCCCCATGCCGACAATACCGAGCTTACGAATCGCGGCCCCTGCCACCCGAGTTGAGGCAACGCTGCCAGCTTTACCTGTAAACTCAACCTCGTCGATGAGCTCTTGTAGCAGACCAGATAGCTGAGCGTTAAGGTCTGACAAAATCCCGGTTAGCGGTAGGGACTCCTCCGACAAACCAATGATTAAGCAGTCGCCTGACCACGTTAGACAAGACTTATCCGATGCTACAAAATTCATTCCAATCTCTATTCTCTTCCGTCCTAGTATCTACCTAATTTGCAGATTTTGATCACCATAACTGATGGCAAGCCTTCATACAGTTTTTCAGGGGACTGTTTCTACAGATGTTTAAGGAACACCCCGTTTAAAGTTTTTTGGGCACTGCGCCACCTGGCCTACACCCAAGCGTGCCATTTTCTGCTACAACGGCAGGAAAATCCCTGAATCAGTCTGCCAACCTCCGCAAGCTGATCGATGGCTGATCAGTATAAGCTTGCGCTTTGCCAACCCAGGTGAGCCTAATGTGGAAACGTTTAAAGGAAAAGTGGCCCTTTTTTGCCCTGGCCGGACTCAGCGCGCTATCGCTAGGCATGATAGCGGCAGTTTTGCAATCTACAGACAGCCTGCAAAATCCCCAAACCCGTGTCCAAGCGCCTGCCAGCGCTGCAGCTGGCCCCTCAGCTGTTTTACAACTGGCGATCCAACCTGTGGCCCAACGGACCGAGGCTCTTAGCAATCTGGCCAAAAAAACTCAGCCCAATCTTGAAAATTACCGCGCCCGCTATCTTTTGGCCACCGACCTGATACAGCAAGGCAAGGGGCAAGATGCTCTGCCATTTTTAGAAGGATTAGAGGCTGATTACGACACCCTGGCCCCCTATGTGATGCTTAAGCGGGGCCAGGCCCAAGCCGCCGCAGGCGATCGTGAGGGGGCTGCCCAAACCTGGCAACAGCTCATCGACCGCCACGCCACCCATCCAGCCGTGGCCGAAGCCCTCTATGAGCTGGGGGCAATCAATCCGCAAGCGTGGGACCAGCTACTGGCAACGACCCCCGATCATCCCCGCAGTGTCGAGGTGGCTTTAAAGCGTCTGCCTGCCTCTACCCCTGATACCAATGCCAGTGCAGCTGACCCAATTGGGGCAAACCTCCCAGCCGACGCGACTGCTGCCAGCACTGCAGCTAATGAAAAAGAACTGCTGCTGCTAGTGGCCGCCCACGGGCTACATCGTCCCGAGTATGAAGCCAGCCTCGATCGGCTGGTTGCCAAATATGGTGCGGAGCTAACCCCCGATCAATGGCAAACCATCGGTTTTGGCTATTGGGAATCTCAAATTTATGGCAAAGCAAGCAAAGCCTACGCCAAAGCCCCGGGCACGCCAGAAACTCGATATCGGCAGGCGCGGGGGGCTCATCTAATCGGGGAAAGTAAGACTGCGATCGCAACCTATCGCCAGCTGGCCAAGGCCTTTCCCACCGCCCCCGAAACGGCGACGGGGCTACTCAAGCTCTCGGATCTGCTATCCGATCAAAAAGCCCTGCCCGTTTTAGACCAGGTCATCGCCCAGTTCCCAGATAAAGCAGGTGAAGCCCTACTAAAGCGGTCAGAGCGACTGGAGTACATGAAAAGCCCTACCTCCGCCCAAAATGCCAAAGCCTCTATTTTGTCGCAGTACAGCCAGTCAGAGGCCGCCGCCCAACTGCGCCTGCGAAATGCCAAAATCCATGCTGAGAAAGGAGACCATGCCTCAGCTCTCAAATGGGCTCAGCAGCTGATTGAGGCAAATCCTAAGCTCGATCTGGCCGCCGAGGCAGGTTTTTGGGCCGGGAAATGGGCCATCCAGCTTAAGCAAAACGACACCGCTCAAAAAGCCTTTGAGCAGGTGATCGCAGAACATCCCGAATCTTACTTTGCCTGGCGCTCGGCGGTGCATCTTGGCTGGGATGTGGGGGATTTTCAAGATGTGCGCGATCGCAACCCATCGGTGACCCTACCCAGCCAGCGTTTCCCTCTGCCCGCCGGGTCAGACACCCTGCAAGAACTCTATCAACTGGGTCAAGACAAAGACGCCTGGCGACTCTGGCAGCTCGAATTTGAAACCGAGCAAGCTCCCACGGTGGCCGAACAATTTACCGACGGCATTTTGCGCCTCGGAGTGGGCGACAACCTCGACGGCATCTTTATGGTCAGCAGCCTGGCCTGGCGTGACGCCCCCGACGAGCAAAAAGAATACCTGGCCCTCAAACAAACCCCCACTTACTGGCAAGGCGTCTACCCATTTCCCTATGCCGAGCAAATCCAAACCTGGGCCGAGCAGCGCCAACTCAACCCGCTGCTAGTCACCGCTTTGATCCGTCAGGAGTCGCGCTTTGAGCCCAAGATCCGCTCGGTGGTCGGGGCCACTGGCCTAATGCAACTCATGCCAGACACGGCAGATTGGGTCTCAAACCAAATCGGGCAAACCGATGTCGATTTGGAGGCTTTAGAAAACCCAGAAACCAATATTAAACTGGGCACCTGGTATCTTGACTATACCCACCAGGAATATAGCAACCATTCTCTATTTGCAGTGGCCAGTTACAATGCTGGCCCGGGTAATGTATCTGCTTGGATTGAGGAGGGTGGCTATAGCAATGCCGACGAGTTTGTTGAGCAAATACCCTTTCCTGAAACCAAAGGGTATATCGAATCCGTCTTTGGCGGCTATTGGAATTATTTAAGGCTGTATAATCCAGAAATTTCTGAACGGGTGACAAAATATACCGAGCGCTGAGTCTATACGATTCAATCACTTAACAAATACGTCACTTACAAATGCGTCACTTAGCAAATACAATGGGACAGCAAATATACGCAGGTTTCATCTGTAAATCAGAACACCTTCTAAACGTTATTGGGTTCAGCAGGGTATCGTGAGCAACTACAGCACCATACAAAAAGATCAGCTGAAAAAACTCGGTTCCTATCTCAAAGAAACCCGAGAGGAGCAAGGGAAATCCATTGAGGAGATTTCTTTGCAAACCTATATCCGCCCCCAGCTAATTATGCGGATCGAAGCAGGGGACTCGGCTGACTTGCCCCAGCCCATTTTTGTGCAGGGGTTTATCCGACGCTATGCAGATGCCCTCGGCCTCGATGGTATGAAGCTCTCACGGCAATTCCCGGTACATTCGATTCCGGATACACCTCGGCCCACCCCCCGCCCGGCAATTCCCACGGCACCGCTGGGTAAAAGCACTATACCCCCCAAGCCTACAGAATCAACGGTCCCCTCTGAAAAGATTGCCGATCCATGGGCCGATCCGGTCGCCGCGGGCAGTAGCGTCGAAACTGCTGATACGGCTCAAGCGGCCAAAGATACCGTTCTCACGGGCGATTTGCCAGACTTATCTAGCCCGCCAAAACCAGTCACGAACGGCGTCAAGGGGGGGGCTAAAGCCCCTATGGCAGTGCCGTCACCCAATACAAGCCCGACAGCCCCGTCGCTCTCAGTCCCGTCAATGTCAGGTTCGAACGGATGGGGGGCAGACGTACCCAGATCGCAGCCCTACAATGAATCGTCAAATAAAGTACCCTATATCCTGGCAGGGGTACTCGCGGCTTTGGTCGTAGGTGCGATCGCACTGCTCACCAACCTGCCCGGCGGCAATAAACCCCAGCCGACCGAGCAAACAGAGACCGCCCCCGCGCCAGAAGCGGTGGTCGAAACAGCCCCGGCTCCTGAGCCCGAGCCCGAGCCCGAGCCCGAGCCCGCCAACCCCACCGCCAACAGTACAGCCCCAGTAGCCGTCAGCGTTAGCCTGACGGATGCGTCTTGGATGCGGATCGCCATAGACGGGAATGTGGTCTTTGCAGACACGATGGAAGCGGGTGCAGAAGAACTCTATGAAGCTCAAGAAAGCATCTATATCAGAGCAGGCAATGCTGGTGCTGTTACGCTATCTCATAATGGCTCACCCCCGGAAATAGCTGGTGCACCTGGTGCCATCGAAGATCTGTACTTTACCCCTGAAGCAGCGCCTGATGAGGCAGCTGAATAATCAGCCACTGGGCACAGCAGATACATTCGATTAGCAATACATTCAGGTAGCAATACATTCGGTTAGCAATACAATGGTTAGGAATCACTTATTCCCTCTGCCATGACGTCTAATTTAGAAACGGTCGAAGCAAATGCCTCCGATGTTGAAACTGTATCGGAGGCTAGCGATCGCAACCCCTATTTAGACGAAATTCCCGGTGATGTCGAGATGTCGCTGTTTGATCATCTCGAAGAGCTGCGGCAGCGGATTTTTTATGCCTTGATTGCCGTGGTGATTGCCGTCGTCGCTTGCTTTGCCTTTGTCAATCGCATCGTGTCGCTCTTAGAAGTCCCCGCTCAGGGAGCCAAGTTTTTGCAGCTCTCCCCTGGCGAGTATTTCTTTGTCTCGATTAAGGTGGCAGGCTACAGCGGCATTTTACTGGCTAGCCCGTTTATCCTGTACCAGATTATTCAATTTGTGCTGCCGGGGCTGACCCGACGAGAACGGCGGCTGATTGGCCCGATTGTACTCGGGTCTAGCATCTTATTTTTTACGGGCTTATTTTTTTCCTACATTGCCCTGATCCCAGCAGCGCTCAATTTCTTTATTAACTACGGCGCAGATGTGGTCGAGCAGCTTTGGTCTATCGACCGATATTTTGAATTTGTCCTATTGCTGATGTTTAGCACCGGGCTGGCCTTTCA
>JBCCRZ010000385.1:0-6071 GCA_039200855.1 Cyanobacteria bacterium P01_D01_bin.44
ACCCATGTGGGTGCTTTTATGGAGTGTCACAGTGCCGCTAATACCGAATCCGTGGATCGATGTACGCATTCAAAATATCGATGGCGATGCTTACCAAGGCCACAATGCCTGCAAAAAAGACCATCAGCCCCTGCACCACTGGGTAGTCACGTTCTGAAATCGCCAAATATAGTCGATTAGCCAACCCCGGCCACGAAAACGTCACCTCCGTCAGCACCGCGCCACCCAGCATCGACGCAAAGGTCAGTCCCAAAATCGTAATCACGGGAATCAGTGCATTTTTCAGCGCATGGGCTGTGACAATGCGTATCTCAGGAATGCCCCGCGCCCGCGCCGCCTCGACATAATCAGCCCGCAGGGTTTGCTTCAAATTTACCCGCACCATGCGCTCAAAGATACCGCTGATTAAAATCCCCAAGGTCAAACTGGGCAGGGCTAGATGATATATGGCCAGACCAAACTGACTAAAGTTTAAGTGCAGCAAGCTGTCGAGCAGATAAAGTCCCGTCGGTCCCGGCGGCGGCGTCGCACTCAGCGGAAACCGCGTGCCAATCGGAAACCAGCGCAGCTGCACCGCCAGCACAAGCTGCAAAATCATCCCAAACCAGTACATTGGTGTGGCATAGGTGATAATGCCAAACAGTCGTCCCCCCGCATCTAACGGTGTATTCGGAAACGACGCTGCCAGGGAGCCAACCGTAACACCCACCACCACCGCGACGAGCATCCCGCAAAGGGTTAGCTCCACCGTTGCTGGAAAAAGCGCCCCGATAATTTCCCAAACAGTTTGCCCCTGGCTGCCTAAAGAGCTGCCCAAGTCGAGCTTGAATAAATTGCCCAGATAGCTGAGGTATTGCAGAATTAAGGGCTGATCGAGACCAAGTTGCGATCGCAACGCCTCCTTAGCCGCCTCCGGTGCCCGTGGCCCCAGCAGCGCATCCACCGGGTCTCCCGGCGTCGCCCGTAACAGCAAAAACACCACCGTCGTAATAGTCCAGATCATCAACGGAGCCAGCAGCAGCCGCGAGATGACGTAATAGCGGAGAGCATTGGAACGGGAGGACATTATTTCTCAATCTGCCAAAGCAAAAATTGCTGGTTGGGCTCAATCGCCACCCCACCAATGCCATCCTGGGCAAACACATAGTCCTTGTTTTGCCACAGCGGAATGTAAGGCACATCGTCGATCATCACCTGTTGCAAGTCTTTGAAAAAACCATTCCGAGCTGTTTCATCCAGCTCCGCACTTTGCTTAGACAGTAGATCGTTTGCCTTATCGCTGTAGTAAAAAGAGCCATTCCCTTGGGTTGCCCCCTGCTCACACAGCTTCTCTGCCGAGCCCTGTTCACAGCTGAGAAACGGCTGCACAAAATTATCCGGGTCAAAGTAATCCGGATACCAGTTCGCCAAAACGCTAGGATACACCCCCTCCTCAACATTGCCCCAGAGCGTCGCCGCTTCAGCAGTGCTGACTTCTACATTGACTAAACCGGGTAAGTTCGTCTCGATCGCCTCTTTAAGCGTATTCGCCACTACGCTGCGGGTGGTCGAAGCCGACGGATACCAAATCTCAAACGTCAAAGGATTTGACTCAGTAATGCCTGCCTCGCTCAGATATTCCTTAGCCTTTTCGTAATCACCATCCCCATAGACCGTCTCAAACACCGGCTCATACACCTCAAAGCTCTTAGGAATCAAGCTATAGAGTGGTTCCGCCTGACCCTGAAAGGCGCGATCGCTAATCAGATTGCGATCCACCATTGAGGCCACCGCTTTGCGCACATTCAAATCATCAAAGGGGGCAATCTTTTGATTAAGCGACATGTAATTGACGACAGTTGAGCCCGCCTCAATCACCTGCCAGTTATTCGAACCTGCCTCGCGCTCCAAAGCCGCGATTTGGTCTGGGTCGAGGGTCTGGTAAGCGACGTCTAAATCACCTGAGCGAAAGGAGTTGTAAAGGTTCGCGGGACTCGTAAATACCTGAATATCAATGCCCTGATTGCCAGGGGCCTCACCCCAGTAATCTTCATTCACATCCAACCTGATCACATCACTGGTAAACGACGCCAACTTATACGGCCCAGATCCCAAAAACTCATCTGGCTTAAACTCACTTTCTCCTATGGTGTAAGCATCCGGTGAGACTGGCGTCACGCCCCAAAAAGTCAGCAGCGAGGTAAACGCCGCAAACGGCTGCTTGAGTTGGATCGTCAGCTCTAGATCCCCAGTGGCTTCTACCGATTGAATTTTTTCAGACAGCAAAAAGGCCGGTCGTCCGCCATTCTCCATAAAGCGCTGAATGGAGAACGCCATCACCTCAGCCGTAAAGGGTGTGCCGTCATGCAAGGTGACCCCATCTCGCAGCGGAATCACATAAGTGAGTCCATCATCACTGACAGTGGGTAGCTCCGTTGCTAGCTGAGGGGCCAACTCCGTCGTGCCTGGGCTGTAGGTGTAGAGTCGATCACCCAGGTTGTAGAGCAAAATGCCCGGAAAAATTTCGTAGGCGTCGGCAGGGTCCAGCGTCCGCGCACTCAGCGTGGTGCCCACACTGACGCGACCACCCGCGTCGCCGCCTTCTGCACCCGAATTTGAGGTCGTATCCGTCTGCTGACCTTGACCACAACCCACCGCCAGTAAAAAGCACAGGCTAAACAGCCCTAAAAATTTAGCAACTTTCGAGCGGCGCAAGTACCCGCTGAGTACCGAGGCATGTCCCATAGCTAACCCGTTGTGAATAGAATGGCGCAGGGTTTATTAAACCATATCTAGGGTGGGGACGCCGCGCTGGTGAGGGCGCTGCGCTGGTAGGGTCGCTACGCTTGGTGGGGTCGCTGCGCTCGGTGAGGTCGCTACGCTCGGTGAGGTCGCTGCGCTCGGTGGGGATACTGTGCGGATGAATTCACCTACTCACCTACTCACCTACTCACCACCTCACTCTTACAAGTCTTAAGCACTCTCCACAGTTGCTTCCGACACCACAAACTGCTGATAAATCCAGGTAGTCAAAATGTGGGAGAGCAACCCCATCGGTCCAGCAAACAGACAAAGCGCCAGGGAGTGTCGCGTAAACATCCCCGTTTCTTGCCCCTTGAGATAGATGTAGCGACCGACAAATAAATCCATCACCAAAAAATGCACCCAGCCAGTCGCCGTGACTCGCTCATCAGAAAACAGCCCTGCCAGGACAGAAAGGGTCGGGTTAGCAAAGGCCTCGATCGAGTCAGGGTCAAGACTGGCGATAAAACAATAGACATACAACGCCGCCAACACCATAAAGGGAATATAAGAGGCCATCACCCGACGGGTCACGCCCCAGTTAGGCACCAGTACCATCAGCACCCAAAAAGGCAGGACAAAAAGATTGCCAAAATTAAAGATGTATTCAAATATCATGATTCAAATCTGCGGGCTCAAAGCGATAGATAACAAAGCTGAGGAATTTTGATCCGCAAGCACCATAACACACTTGTCCTATGACGTGATTATTTGCGTCCAAGCTTCAACCAGCCCAACGACAGGGCCTCCAGCGTCATCTGTATTTCATCTGGGGAAATAGCAAACCCCCAAATTAGAGCCACTGCCCCGGTCGAGACTGTCGCAATATGGTAAACCTCTTCGGTCATGCGCCAGCCGCGCCAAACCATCAAAAGTCCAAATCCAAACAGCAATAAGTGAAGTGATAACATCGCACGACCTCCTTGTTAACAATCGCTAAACGTTGATGTCGAATGGAAGTGATAAATGCTAAATCTCAGACTTAACTAACTCAGCCAGCTCGTGAAAAATGGCCTCATTCCGGCGATAGTAGGTCCATTGACCTTCTCGGGTAGCAATCACAAACCCGGCAGACTCGAGCATTGCTAGATAATGGGAGACCGTGGACTGAGCCAACCCCGCTTTCTTTTGGATATCGCCCACACAAACACCAACTTCGGGCTTAATGGCATCGGCTGAAAAATGCTCGGCAGGTACTTTAAGCCACTGCAGTATTTGAAGGCGAGTTTTGTTAGCGAGAACTTTGAAAACGGTAATGGGTTCCATATCATCATTTTATCGAGAAATTTCGATATGTCAATCAAACTGGATTAGCGATGCCTGTTAGCTATACTGGGAGGTAGTTAGTTTGACAAATCCTTTCGACCTGAAAAAGGAGGCAGCTATGGCAGAGTCGGTAACCGCAACATCATCTGAATCCATAGAGGATTGACACTCTGCTAGAGCAATTTTCTGCTTAGATATTTTTGCTTAAGCATTGAACACTCTAGGATTTTGGCTGTGCCAGAGTCCTGAATTGTGATTGGCAATCCTCTACTCGTCAATTCACGATTTTGTTTAGAGGTTTTTTCAATGCAATTAATAGATTTAGGCTGGGGGCCGTTTCAAGCTCACAGCTTTGCAGGCCATGCTGACAAATACGCTGCTGAGCGTCAGGTTGGGCGGGTCATGCTGGCCTATCGAGAACGATACCAATTGCTGACCACACAAGGCGAAACATCAGGCACCCTCGCCGGTAAATTGAGGCACCAAACCACAGATGGTTCTGAACTGCCTACAGTGGGCGACTGGGTAGTTTTCCAATCTGTAGATGACGGCCAGCAGGTCACGATTCTTGGGGTGCTGCCTCGCCAAAGTCAGTTTCGGCGAAAAGCGCCAGGGGGTCGTACGGAAGCCCAGGTGATAGCGGCCAATATTACCACGGTCTTTTTGGTCTGTGGCCTCGATGGAGACTTTAACCTGAGACGAATTGAGCGCTATCTGGTGATGGCCTGGGAGAGTGGGGCAACCCCCGTTATTTTGTTGAACAAGGCAGATCTTTGTGATGACCTGGAGATGACCTTGCTGGAGGTCGGTGCGATCGCACCCGGCGTCCCGATCATTTCCCTCAGTGCCCTGCACCAAGATAATCTCGATGCACTGACGCCCTATCTGCAACCCGGTCAAACTGTGGCGCTACTGGGGTCTTCAGGAGTCGGTAAATCAACCCTGACAAATCAGCTCATGGGGCACGCTGTGCAAGCTACCCAGACAGTGCGCGCTGATGATAGCCGAGGGCGGCATACCACCACCCATCGAGAGATGTTAATGTTGCCATCAGGAGCGCTGCTCATCGATACCCCTGGCTTGCGCGAGCTCCAGCTGTGGTCCACCGATGAAAGTCTGAGTCACACCTTTGAGGACGTCGAATCGCTGGCAGCAGATTGTCGATTTCGCGATTGCCAACACCAGCAAGAACCTGGCTGCGCCGTGAGAGCAGCCATTGAGATAGGCCAGCTCGACCCCAAGCGCCTGGTCAGTTACCAAAAATTGCAAAGAGAACAGGCCTATCTGCATCGACGACAAGATCAACAAGCCCAGGCCAACACTAAGGCCCGATGGAAGAAAAGAACCAAGTTGATACGGCAGCGCCATAAACCCTAGCCAACTCTGCCAAAATAGGAACTTCGCTAAAGCTCAACCTCTTTTAGACTAAGGGGCATTGAACTTCGGAGAAAATACATGTTGCTCAGTCAAATGGTGCGCCCCACTATACGGTCGCTCTGGCAACGGCGCATTGTGCTGTTTGTGGGTGTCATGGTAACGACGTTATTTAGCCTGGGGCTACTGGTAAATGCCCCTGCGACCCCCGCTCAAGACACAGCACCCGCAGCATCGAACTACACACTGAAATGGTACGGGCAGTCCGCATTTAAGATTACCAGTACCATCGGGCACACCCTACTGATCGATCCGTGGCTTCAGAACCCAGGCAACCCAAACGGTGAAGCCGATTTGGCGGCGCTGGAAGACATTGACTATATTTTGATTACCCACGGTCACAACGACCATATTGGGGATGCGGTTGCGATCGCAGAAAAAACCCAGGCTCAATTGGTCAGCACCGCTGATCTAGGCAGAGCCCTGGTTGAGACCGCTGGCTATCCAGCCGATCTGGTGACCCGTGACACCCAAGGAAACTTTGGCGGCGCTGTTTCACTGTTTGATGGAGAAGCGATTGTCTCCTTTGTCCCAGCGGTGCATTCTTCAGCCGTTTCCTCAGATGGTAGCCCGGCTCAATATGCAGGCAA
>JBCCRZ010000386.1:0-6068 GCA_039200855.1 Cyanobacteria bacterium P01_D01_bin.44
AAACACAGTGGCAAACAAAATTGCCACTGTGGTGAATGTGATTTGCACAGACTTATCTAACTATCTAAGCTATTTGGGCAGCGGTTGCTCGGGTCGCTGGGGTAAGGGCGGTTGCTTGTGGGCAGGGGCTAACCCCGTTAATCGGCCCAAAAGCCCCACGATGCCTTGCTGGAAACGGGCGATGTAGGTGAAAAAGACGGGTACCACCACCAGGGTCAGTAGAGTCGAGGTCGAGAATCCGCCAATCACTGCAATCGCCATGGGGCTGCGGGTTTCACCCCCTGCGCCGATTTCTAAGGCAATGGGCGTCATGCCCGCCACGGTCGAAATTGAGGTCATTAGAATGGGCCGCAGACGGGTCACCCCTGCTTCGATCACCGACTGTTTGAGAGAGAGGCCGCGATCTCGAGCCATGATGGCATAGTCCACCAGCAAAATCGAGTTCTTGGTGACCAGCCCCATCAGCAGCACGATGCCAATTAGCGCGAACAGCCCCAGGGGCTTTTGGGCAATTAAAAGCCCCATTAGTGCGCCGCCAATGCACAGCGGCAGGGCGATCATCACCGCCAGTGGATAGATAAAGCTGTTGTACAGCAGCACCAGCACTGCGTAGATCATCAGCACAGCGGTGGCCAGGGCCAGGCCAAACCGGCTAAATACATCACGCATGATCTCGGCATCGCCCGAGGGCTCCTGGGTGACATCGGGGGGCAAATTTTGGAAAGCTGGGAGCTGATTAACGGCCTGGATGCCTTGCCCCAGGGTAATGCCCTGGAGGTTTGCGCCCACCGTGACCTGACGGGCCCGATCAAAGCGATCGATCTGGGCTGGGCCGCTGCCAAAATCAATGCTGGCCACCGCTGAGAGGGGAACCAGGGTCCCATTCTGACCAGGTACTTTGAGATTTTTGAGCGTATCTAGATCGCCGCGAAACTCGGAGGCCAGGCGAACCCGAATGGGGATTTGGCGATCGCCAATGTCAAACTCCGCCAGGTTAGATTCTGAATCTCCGAGGGTGGCCAGGGAGGCGGTGCGGGCGATATCGCTCACGCTCACTCCCAGATCAGTGGCCTGCTGAGGATTAGGCCGAATCAACACCTCTGGCTTGACCAGGTTAGCGCTGGAGTTGACCTCGACCAGGCCAGGCACCTGGCGCATTTGACGAGTCAATGCATCGGCAGTTTGGGTAAGGGTGATGGGGTTTTCTCCCTTGAGGACAATGCTGAGATCCTTGCCACCCCCGCCAGCGCCCTGGCTTTCAAACGCGATGCGGGCCCCTGGAATTTGGGCCAGGGTTTGACGGGATTGTTGTTCAAACTCAGCCCGAGTCAGGTCTCGCTCACCTTTGGGCTTGAGACGAACGGTCACACTGGCATCCGCGACTTCTTGAGACACATAAATGCTCTCTACGGCTGGGCTTTCTAAAAGTCGATTGGTGATGGTCTGGGTCACCTGTTCGGTCTTTTGCAGGGTTGAGCCAGGGGGCAACTCCACCGAGAGGTTAGAAATCACCGTATCCCCTGCGTCAAAGAGGCTGGTGGGGATAAATTGAACTAGCATCAAACTGAGCACAAAAAAGCCCACTGCCAGGCCCAGGGTCATCAGTCGATGGCGAAGGGCCGCCGTTAACAAATGATAGTAGGGTAGCAACGCTTTAGGAATGAAAATGCCACCAGCGGTGTAACGATGGTTTCGGCTACCGTTGCCGTTGCCATTACTGTAGGCACTGCCATTGCCGTTGCCGTTGCCGTTACCGTTACTGCTCACCCCCGCTTTGGGTTTGAGCAGATAGGCCGACATCATCGGTGTCATCAACCGAGCGACCACCGTGGAGAACATGGTCGAGACCGCCACCGTCACCCCAAAGGGTTGAAAAAACTGCCCGGGCACTCCGCCCATAAAGGCAACGGGGATAAATACGGCCACAATCGTCGCTGTGGTGGTAATCACGGCCAGGCCCACCTCCGCCGAGGAGTCAAGGGCAGCCTTAAAGGGTGGCTTGCCCATGCTGAGGTGGCGCTCGGCGTTTTCGATTTCGACGATGGCGTCGTCAACCAAGTTGCCCACCGCCAGGGTCAGGGCCAGCAGCGACATGCTGTTGAGGGTGTACCCCAGGGCATTGATCACCAAAAAAGTGGGGATGATTGAGAGCGGTAGGGCAGTGGCAGTAATCAGGGTGGTGCGCCAGTTTCTTAAAAAGAAGCCAACCACAACCACAGCCAAAATAGAGCCGACGATCAGGGCATCCACAGACGCCTGGTAAGCGTCGCGAATATCATCGGCGCGGGTGTTGATCAGTTGAAATCCGACGTCTTCGGGGAGGGTAGTTTCGAGGGATGCGATCGCATCTCTCACGCCCTCTTCCACGGTAACCAAAATGCTGCCGCTGCTGCGAAACACCAGAAACGACACCACCGGCTGATTATTGAGGTAGGCTGACTGACGCTTTTCGGCAAAATCATCCTGTACCGTACCCAAGGTATTCAGGGGGACAGAGTCGCCGCTGGGCAAGACAATGGGCAGGGCCTGGAATGCCTCCACCGTCTCAGCGCTGCCCAGGGTGCGAATGCCCTGCTCTTGCCCCGAGAATTCACTACGCCCACCGGGTAGATCAATATTAAAGTTGCGAATCTGATCGTTAACCTGGGTTGCGGTCATGCCAACGGCACTGAGCAAATTGGGATCGAGATCGACCCGGATTTCGCGATCGACGCCCCCCAACCGGCGCACCTGGGCTACCCCAGGAACTGACAGTAGCTCACGGGCGATGGTGCGATCGACCAAATCACTCAGGGCCTCGACCGAGCGGCGCTCAGAGCTGACCGTATAGGTCATGATCGGGCCGCCCTCAAATTTCAGCCGCTGCACGACGGGGTCATTGGCATCCTGGGGGAGATCCTGGCGAATCCGGGTGATAGCATCGCGAACATCGTTGGTGGCTTGCTCGGTGTCGGTGCCCAGGTCAAAGCTGATCACGGTGGATGAGCTGCCATCAGACACCGTGGAGGTAATCTCGTCGATATTACCCAGGCCCGACACCGCGTCTTCGACCTTTTTGGTGACCTGGGTTTCTAGCTCCTCTGGCCCAGCCCCCAGCTGAGTCACCTCCACCTGGACCGCCGGGATATCGATATTGGGGTTAGCGTCAATGCCCAGCTGCTGAAACGACAGCAGCCCCGCAATCGTTAGCACCAAAAACAAAACCAGCGTCGGGACAGGCCGACGGATTGACCAGCCAGAAATATTAAAACTCATAGTCCGTCCACCACCGTTACCGTATCGCCGTCTTGCAAATAGCTGGCCCCTTCTACAATGATCCGGGCACCGCTGGCTAACCCGGAGGTAATCTCTACGCGATCAGGTAAATCCCCCTCGGCGGGCAGTCGCTGCCCCGTCTCAACCTGATTAGCCTGGACCGTCTGGTCCTCGCCCAGGGTATACACCACAAACGTATCGTCAGTCTGGGAAACCAGCGCCACCACAGGCACCACGATGCCCGAACGGCTTGAGGTGACAATTTTGGTTTTTAGAGACATGCCAACCCGCAGCCGATTGCTCGAGGGCAGGCTAATTTTAGCGGTGGCCTGACGACTTTGATCATTCACCACCGGGTCAATGGAGCGCACGCTCCCCTGGAGCTGGAGCTGCGGATCGCTTGATGAGGTGATTTGCACCGGAGCCCCCACCGACACCTGGGTGAGCTGGGTTGGGCTGAGCTGCACCGCCAGCTCCAGAACATTGTCTTGAATCAAACTATAAAGCGGATCACCCGTCGAGGAAGTATCCCCTACGGTGGCCTGCCGCTCCGCAATTACCCCGTTCGCTGGAGCCAATACCCGCGTTTGACCCAGCTGAGTTTGTAACTGCTCAATCTCGGCCACTCTGCTGTCCACGGTGGCCTGGGCGCTGGTAATGTTTGCGATCGCAACCTGCACCGCCTCCTGCGCCGTCACCATCCGAGTGCGCCGACTGATCAGCTGTTCTTCACTGACGGCCCCCTGATCAAATAGATTTTGGTAGCGATCAAAGTTGCCAGCGGCCTCCTCGGCTTCGGCCTCAGCCTGAGCCAGCTCCGCCTCCTCTTGCCTGACCTGGGCCTCAGTCTGGGCCAGGTTAGCCTCGGCCTGGGCAATCTGAGACCGCAGCACAGCATTGTCTAACACCGCTAGCACCTGCCCCTGGCTGACCGTATCTCCCGCCCGCACCCGCATTTCCTTAATCTGCAAGCCACTGACCGAGGGGGCCACATTCAACAGGTCAAAGGCCTGAACTTCGCTATCGGGGGGCGCTATGGTTTGGCTAATTTGGCTCGACTCGGCGCGCCCAACGGTGACACTTTGCCCAGCAGCAGTGGCGATTTCCTCAGGGGCAGATTCAGCCGTCGGTTGAGCCCCCCTTGGGATAAATCGACCGCCCAGGAGTGCGATCGCGAGACCTAGCCCGACCCCCAACAGCAGCCCGACCCGGCCTGACAACCCACCGGGGGAGCCCGCAATGGGCTCTACCCCCTCTATATTGGCCTCTTGATACTTTGGATACGCCACAATACGCCTAACTTGTGAAAAATTACAAAATGTAAACCTCTCTGGTCATTATGACGCACATCGAGCATGACCATGATCACCGTCAGGACGCTTACTCAAGCGCACAATCAAAAGACTGGGTAAAAAGAATTGGGTGCAGCCAGAATCACTTCAGTATCAATCGTGTCCTGGCTAGGCTGCAGCCGCTCGCACTATGGGGCAGGCTGTGTGCTAGCGTTAGCTAAATTAAAAGAACTGTGTTGTTTCCCAGCCTTAACTCCACCCTAAATATGTTCAATGTGACCGAAATCTTAATTGCTGATTTCGTTGAAAAAATCCGTGTTGGCTATCAGCGCACCTACGGTGGCCTGCACCCTGATTACGCAGACATTATTGCCTGGGCAGGCAGCATGGCGTTAGAAAATATCGCCAACAGCGATGCCCTCTATCACAATGTAGAGCACACGATTTTGGTCACCCTGGTCGGCCAGGAGATTTTGAGAGGCAAGCATATTCGAGAGGGGGGTGTCACCTGCGATGACTGGCTGCATTTCATTATTTCCCTGGTATGCCACGATATCGGCTATGTCAAAGGTGTCTGTCGCGATGACCGAGATCATGAAGGTATCTATGCCACGGGCAAGGACGATGGGCGGGTCCAACTGCCACCGGGGGCGACAGATGCCTCCCTCACCCCTTACCACGTCGACCGGGGCAAGCAGTTTGTCGAAGAACGCTTTGGCAGCAACGAACGTATCAATGCTGAGACCATCAAACGCAATATCGAACTCACTCGATTTCCCATCCCCAAAGAGAACGATCATCAGGACACCCATAACTACCCTGGCCTGATTCGCTCAGCCGATCTGATTGGGCAGCTCAGCGATCCGCGCTATCTCAAAAAAATTAGCGCCCTATTTTACGAATTTGAAGAAACGGGCCAAAATAAGCACCTCAGCTATGCCCACCCCGGCGACCTGCGCAAAAATTATCCCAAATTCTACTGGAATGGCGTTCATCCTTACATTAAAGATGGTCTCCGCTATCTGTCGTTAACCCAAGAAGGCAAGCAAATTATTGCTAATCTATATTCCAATGTGTTTACGGTGGAATACGAACAGGTTTTGATTCCTCGGTAGTAGTGCGTCGAGTCTAAAATTTTGGTGAGTAAGTGAGTAGGTGAGTAGGTAAGTAGGTGAGTAGGTGTCTTCACCTCTATTCACCAGCGCAGCGCACTCACCAGTACAGCGCACTCACCAGCACAGCGCACTCACCAAATCCGAATGTTTAACTTTGACAGCCTATTAGTGATTTTCCCAAGATAAAATCGACATCAGGGTTTACCAGGCCGATCTTATGAACAGCACATGGTGGCAAAAACTTAAGCAAAATCCGTTTGCACGGTTTGGGGCAACGGTATTGCTCCTGTTTTATATCACGGTGATCTTTGCAGAGTTTGCAGCGCCCTATGGCCCGTTAGACCGACAGTTTAACGGCTCATTGCTGCCCCCCACCCCCATCTACTGGCGTAATCAGGAAACCGGC
>JBCCRZ010000387.1:0-6066 GCA_039200855.1 Cyanobacteria bacterium P01_D01_bin.44
AGTAATCGAGGTCCACTCACGGTTGATGGCCAGCCAGTACATGATTGTCTGCTCCAGCTCCGTCAGCCGCTCAAACTGCTGATCAAGCAAGCGCTGTAGCCCGTTAAACACTAGCGTATCTTCGGCCAAAAATAGGGCAATTTCGCCATCAAACAGGCTTTGGATCGAGGTGGCCACAATCTTGAGCGCCAGGGGGCTGTGGCTATAGCGCTCACCCAGCTGCTGTTTCTCTGCCTCTGTGCCATTTAACCCCTTGGCGTCGAGCAGGGCTCGGGCCGCTTCTGGGGAGCCGGTGAGGGGGTGCGATCGCACTGGCAACTCAACCCCTTCCAACTCCCCCACAATGGCCGGTTTCTCTCGGCTGGTCAGCACCACACAGCTTTGATGGCGAGACTCAGCCACCCGTTTCAACAAGTCTCCATAATCGGCGTAACCCATCCGATAGTAGCCAGCCCGCTCACCCCCCTGCAAAATCGTCTCCATATTGTCAAAAATGAGCAGACAACGAGATTGTCGCAGCCAATGGATCAACCGTTTTGGCGTCGCCTCAGGTTCCTGTTGATCAGACACAAAGGGGACTATCTCCTCCAACAGGTCATCCAGCGAAGGCGCATTGCGCAGCGATCGCCAAATGATATGGGTAAAGGGGTTGCCTGCCTGCTCCATTAATGTTTCTAAAAGCTTCGCAGTCAGCGCCGTTTTGCCAGTCCCTCCCATGCCGAGCACCCCCACCAATCGGCAGCGATCTGTCACCACCCACTGCGTTAGGGCATCTAGTTCGGTTTGTCGGCCATAAAACGCCGTTACATCAGGAGCCTCTCCCCAGTCAATAACCCGGCTCCTCTGCTCCCCGGCTCCTCCGCTCCCCGGCTGCTCACCACCCTCTATCCAATTCCCACTACCCTTTACCTCTCTTCTTCGCTCGAGGGCGGCTCGAAAACTGGTTTTGCTGACTTTTTCGCCCAGAGCCTGACTAAGTTCTTTCCAGAACTTTGGCCCGACGATTCGGGTGAGATAACTGGATGTGTAGCCCGATTCATCGGCAATCACCCCATAAGTTTGTCCGTGCCAGGAGCCTTTGAACAAAGCCAACTCTGCATCATTCGGCAGCCTGCTACAGGTCACAGACATAGCATTACTAATCAGTTTGAGGGCAGTGTCAAAGTCCATCCTGGGGTAAGGGGGGGATTGAACAGCGATCAGGGAGGTGCGCAAACATAAAGTTCCAGACTAAGTAGGGCAAAGGGCAAGGAGAATCAGATTGAGTTAAAAGTCCCTTAGGGCCTACAGTAAACTCCAAAAGGGAAAAAGTGGGATAACTGCCAAACAGCTAAACCTCACCTGAGATTATATGAGGTCTATCAAATAAGACACAAATTTATGGGGCGATGGGAGAGGAAAGGTCGGTGGTAGGCGATGGGCAGTCGGTGGTGGGCAGTCGGAAACAGCGGGCAGATCGTTGAAGACAGCAGGCAGGAACATCTCAGGAACGCTCAAAAGACGGCCTGGAAACGCTCAGAAATCTAAGATTAAACCGTACTATCCTGATGGAGGAAACAATCCATGCCTGACATCAAATCTTGCGGTAATCCCTGTCCTCGAAAAATTGTCGAGGAAAAAATCAAAAAATCACTGTGTGGCAACCTACCGGGGCTCTTTTCTGACAGAGATCCTCAAAAAACCTTTCCCGACAGTATTTTTAACTTTGAGTGGTAACTCTTCAGGCACTTTGAGCTGGCCCCGGTTATCCCTCCCGACTATCCAGCCCCGGACCCCGTTATCCCACTCAAATATCGACAGCTAATCGGCGTCGCGATCCACGCTGAAACAAAGTGCAAATACTGCATTCCCTTCCATCTGGCCCTGGCAAAAGTGTTTGGGGCGACCGATGCAGAGATTCAAGAAGCTGTGAATTATGCCAAACATACTACTGGTGTGAGTACCTATCTCAATGGTCTCGACTTTGACTTAGACGAGTTTCTCAAAGAGCTGGATGCTTTGGTTACCTGCTTGCGGAGAAAGATACCTCGCACTAACACCGCTGATTGATAAACAGCCTGATATCTAACTTAACCAGGAGATATTCTCATGAAACCTGTCTCCTCTCTCATAGCTGGCGCGTGTATTGTGACAACCGGCTTCACCTTTGCCATAACCACTAACGCGAATGCCAAACCCTCTAATCAAGGGCCCGCAAATCCACCTGTTTCTATCAATGGGTTGCACCTGAACGGCTTATCCCTAGATGTTTTAACGACTCCTTCGTGCGTTCCCATTAGAGAACGCTAGAGAACGGTTACGGAACGCTCAGGAATTTACGGTTGAGCTGTTACACCGATGACGAATTCAGAGGTTATAGCCCTATGTCGAATGATGATGTTTCAGTTCCCCTTGACCCACCCGCAGCCACAGGTCGGCAAACCATTATCGGCTCCCCGTTGAGCGATATTCTCTCGGGGACAGCTGACTTTGACAACATTTTTGGGGATACAGATGCCGAACTGTCTCGCCATGCCAGGGGCGGCAACGACCTGATTTTTGCCGATGATGGCATTGACGTTGTCTTTGGGGATGCGGCAACCCTGAGAAATCGAGCGGTGGGTGGCCGTGATGTGATTTTCGGCGAACTGGGGGACGATATTCTCCTGGGCGATGCCTTCTTAATTCGTAATCGCGCCCGTGGCAACAACGATCTCATCAATGGCGGTGACGGCAACGACGATATTTTTGGCGATGCCCGCACCCTCCAAAATGCTGCCCAGGGCGGTGATGACTTCATTAAAGGCGAAGCGGGCAACGACGACATTTTTGGCGATGCCGAAACGCTTAAGGATAGGTCTCGGGGGGGCGATGACCAACTTGAAGGCAACGATGGTATCGACTTTATCCGGGGGGATGGGGCCTTGCGCGATCGCAGCCAGGGCGGTAGCGATCGCATCGACGGCGGCAACGACTTTGATCAGCTCGAGGGCGATGGGTCACTGACCGATCGGGCCCAGGGTGGCGGCGATACGGTCCGGGGCGGTGAAGGCAACGATGAAATCTATGGTGATGGCCAATTCATCAGCCTTCACGCCCGCGGCGGCGAAGATCTGCTATTCGGCGAAACCGGCGATGACGATGTCTATGGGGACGCCTTTTCGATGAGCGGGCAAACCTATGGCGGCAACGACGCGGTCTTTGGCGATGCGGGCAATGATTTTCTCTCGGGGGATGCCCATATTTTGTCCGATAACGCCAGAGGGGGGAACGATCTGGTGGTGGGTGGCCTTGTGGCCCTTTCAAAACTGCCCTCAGAACTGGATGAAACCTCCCCAGAGAATGACTTTTTGGTCGGCGATGCCCACACCCTGGCCGATCATGCCCAGGGCGGCAATGATTTGCTGATTGGGGGCATTGGGGACGATGAGCTGTTTGGCGATGCGGCCAAAGCTGACGCAGGCACCACCGGCGGCAGCGATGTGTTGATTGGCGTTGACCCCGGTGTCGCTAACCCTGGCCTGGGTGAATTTGACCAGTTGACGGGCGGCGGCGGTGCCGATTTGTTTGCTCTGGGCAATGCCAACACTGCTTTTTATCTCGGCGAAGGCGAGGTGGACCATGCTGCCATCTTTGACTTTACCCTTCAAGACGGCGACCTGATTTTGCTCAACGGCAGCGCCGCAGACTATAGTCTGCGAGATTTTGTGGTTGATGAGACCTTGTTTGGGGTGGATATCATTCGCCGGGAGGGAGAGGATCTGGTGGGGTCTGTTGTGGGCCAGACGACAGGCAGCTTTGGCTTTGACACCACCCCAGATGCGTTTATTTTCGCCGTCTAGGTTTTTTCTATTTTCAACGTTGTTCACACATACTACAGGAGATCTACCATGAACTTCCCTCAATTTTTGATGCCCAAAACGGCTAAGTCACTCAGCTGTTTCTTTAACCGCAGATTGCTAACCGCAGCAATGACGGCGATAACCACCCTGTCCCTTGGCGGTGTCGCACTGGCTGAGTCACCCACCCACCCTCTGATGGTCAACGATACGCTGAATGCCCAGGTCAAGAGCCAGGTCAAGGGTAATTCGGAGCAAGGGGAGGTGATTACCTTCGAGGTAGCAGAAGATGCCACCCGCTTTGTCTTTGATGATGCCCCTCTACTAGATAATGGATTTCCTGGCTATGGCAATTCGTTTGTGACCCAGGGTTATATCTACCCATCTGGCACCCTCAACGGCAGCAACGGGGTCAACTCTGACGGCAGTCCCGAATTTCCAGAACTGGTCATCGGTCGGTGGGTGTGTCGGGGCTGGTTTATCAATCCAGAGGGCGCGGCTGCCAGCAGTGGCGAGTTTGTGATCACCACCCAGATGTACAACTTTGGTGAAACCCTGGGTAACGAAACCCTGGTGAGTGATGGCTGGGAACTGGCCGATGTGGGCAAACCGGTGGCCCGTGCCATCATCGGGGGCACCGGTCGATACAGTGCAGCCAGTGGTGAAGCCGTGCAGCGATTCCTGGGCTTTAACACGACTGAGGGCGTCAACCTTGAGTTTGAGCTAACCGTGGAGGATTGATCATGATGAATCACTCAATTCGCTTTTTCCCTCCCCTTTTGATGATCAGCAGGCTTGTGGTCATGGGTGCGATCGCACCAGCCCTGACAAGTCAGCTCGCACTGCCCGCTACCGCCGAAGACCTGCCCCCTGATCAAATCCGGGCCTGCTATATGCAAACCGAAGATGGGCGGGTGGTTGATTTGACCCATCTTTGTGGCCAGCCTGATTCAGAGGATGCCGCTCAAACCAACAGACCTGAGCCACCTAACCTTCCTGCTCAGCGAGTAGGTCGAGGCGCAGCCAGAGGTGGACATCCTGTATCCACTCGATAGCCAAGAACCCGGTTTCTCTATGCAATGCCCGCACCTTGTGCGGTCGTTTCAGGAGAAACCGGGTTTCTAGAATTTGACCGTTTCAAAGGTAGGGCAATCCCAAAAGTTGTTCTCTCATGACTTTCAGAAGCCAGAATCAATCTTAGACTGGGAACTGTGCCATGCAGAACAGATTTCTCTGCTTTCTAATTAGACGGGTCACTACCCGCTACGAGAAGTGGGTCGTCAACTGCCTGGTCATGACAACAACCTTGGTAGTTCTGTTGTGGTCATAGCTCGCAAACACACCCTAGTCTTTCTAATTCCTTTGTAGGATACCATTGCAAGCATTCCGTTGTCTATCAAATTGTCGTCATACTGTCTTTTTGAAATTTAAAATTCCTTTACCAGGATTTGTTTTTATTCTCGTTTTCTTCTCACTATGTCTCTAGATTAGGTGGTATCGAGAAGAGAAATGGAGTTCAAAATCAATGCCGACAAATACTCAGCAAAAGCAACAACTTTCAATGAATCGTACCCTCGGATTGCGCCCTCAGCTGGAACTATCTTCATTCCGGATTTTCCTGTCTACCGGTGTGGAATTGCACTACGTCTATAAAGAAAAATCAAATACTCAGCCTATCACACTTGGTACTGACAGTATTGAGCAGGCCATCATCCTATTGCACGGTTATACCGATTCCTGGCGCTCCTTCGAGGAAATGCTCAAGCAGCTGCCTCTGGACAACTTCAATCAACCCGTATTCGCCTTAGATATGCGTGGTCATGGGGAGTCTTCCTCAGAACCAAATGCGTATACCCAGGACGATTTCGCTGACGATATCGCAGCCTTCATGGATAAACTCAAAATTGGCAGAGCTGTAGTTGTGGGTCACTCCATGGGAGGCTTGGTTGCTCATCAGTTTGCTGTCTCGTACCCGAATAAGGTCGAAGCTTTAGTGCTCATTGCCACAACAGCGACAATGGCAGGGAGTGCGTTAATTGCAGAAATCAAGCCGATCATCGATAGTTTCGACCCAGATAATCCAGCACCGACTGATTTTGTGGAAGAGTTTCAGTCATCTACTTTCTATAAAGGGGCTGCTCCCAGAGTAGCCCACCGATATGTTTCTGATAGCTTGCGGCTCAGGGGATTGGTCTGGCAAGAAACTCTCAATGATCTTGGCAAAGAAGACCATCGAGATCTTCTCCCA